>JANXSB010000424.1 GCA_025352865.1 Chthoniobacter sp.
CCTCGTTCCGAAGTTTCACTTCGGAACGAGGGGATAACAAAGTTACTTTGACTTTGCAGCGATCCGCTTGTTTTGGTGGCTTCATTGCCCGCTTCTTGTTCTCCCGGCGCATTTTCCTATTGCGATGCCACGTAACAATCCTGCCGAGCAAATGATATGTAACAAAGCCAACCGCATGTGCATCGTATGTCTTAATTTCTCTTTGGTTAGCTTCCATCTCTCGCCACGCCGCCAAATCGAATATTGCAATCGACTTGAAACTAAGGAGCCCTTCATCGCGCTTCTGCTTCAGGAATGTTTCAAGTGCCTCTTTTGATTCAAGAGATTCCTTAGTCACAGTAAAATCACGGAACTTCATTATCTCGTAATCATTTGGAAATATAGGCACGACCTTCTCCTCGTCCTCATCGAATTTCACTTGAACAAGATATATGGCGTTGCCTCCGTATGCCTTGCCTTTGAATGTTGTGCGTTTTGGATATACGATTCCGGTGAAGTGGTTCGTGAAGAATGAATGAATGGGAGTCCACGCTTTGATCCTCCTCTTTACAACGAACTTTCCAGTTGATGTCGATAAGACCAATCGTTTCCTCACTTTTTTGTCGCCGAACAATTCTCCGATCTTAAGTCGATTTCCATTCACCGCGTATGATTCAATTGGATCGTATTTCCAATGGAATGTCTCGAATCCTTTGAGAACAAAGGGCTTCCCCTCAAAATCTTCGAGAACGATGTAAAGATTCGCGCCTACCCGTAGGTAAATCGCAAAGATAGTTACGGCCCGATCATTCATGTTGTCCAGCACCACACTGCTGACGTAGTCGTCCTCGCACTCAATGGTGGAGCACGTTGTATATTGCCCGTGGACCCTCACTCCCCATTTCAGCCAATACGCGCGAAACCCAAAATAGATTGCAATCCAAGGTAACGCATTTACGAGCGAGACGAGTAGAGTCGGCAATGCTGTGAGCGCGTGCAAGGCAGGCTGTGTCAATGAACTCATGATTGGAACGACTGGTGGAGGTCGCCAACACAATGAATGAGGAAGTTGAGGGCGTCGACCTTTTGCCGGGCCTTTTTCGCCTCGCGCCCAAAGTGAAGCTTTGGACATACAGACCTTCGGGGAAGCTATGCTTCGCGGCATGGGGATGGAAAGCGGCAATGTGGCGGTCAGTGCCCGCACGGCGAACCTCACAACTTGGGCTTGGCAAAGGCTCTCGGCGTCGCATTTTCGCGCCATGACTCTCGACGAAGTGCAAAAAGAAGCGGTCGCACTCAGTGCAGAGGAGCGACGCAAGCTCGCCGCGTTTCTCACGGCGTTGCGCATGAAGGATGAACTTGAGCGGACGCTGGAGGGACGGCTTGCGGGTGAGTTTGAACCGCTGGAAGGAGATTGGAAGGAGCGCGTGCGGCAGTCGGCGGCGGTTCCCCTGAATGGGTAGCGCGGGCATTCTGCCCGTTGGCGAAGGCTTGCAGCCTTCGCGAACTTTCCAAGAACGTCACCGGCAAATCGAGCGCTCCCATCTTAGCGAGGGCCGCAGAAAGTCCGTCGCCACAGGATGCGGCGACCAGCGCGCCAGAGGCACGCGCTACCCAGAACTCGAACCGGCGCAGCCATAGCGCGGAATCGGCGTGCAGCGCGCCGAGGCGCAAAGCCAGCGTTGCGCGGCTCGCGCGGGGTCGCTAGTTTGCGCGCTCTTTTCCGCGCTTATGAACTCCCAGCTTCGTCACGTCCACTTCATCGGCATCTGCGGCACCGCCATGGGCGCGGTCGCCGCCGCCATGCGCGCGCAGGGCTTCACCGTCACCGGCTCGGACGCCGCGGTGTATCCGCCGATGAGCACCTTTCTCGAAAGCAAAGGCATCCGGCTGAGCGAGGGCTACAAGCCGGAGAACATCCCGGCGGACACCGATCTCATCGTCGTGGGCAACGCCATCTCGCGCGGCAATCCCGAGATCGAGTCGGTGCTCAACCGCAAGCTCTACTACCTCTCGCTGCCCGAGACGCTGCAGCAGTTTTTCCTGCGCGGGCGGCACAATCTCGTCGTCACCGGCACGCACGGAAAAACGACCACGACCTCGCTGCTCGCGTGGATTTTGCAAAGCGCGGGGCTCGCTCCGGCCTACATGATCGGCGGCATCGCCACGAACCTCGGCCAGGGCGCGAGCCTGCACGATTCGCGGCATGTGGTCATCGAGGGCGACGAATACGACACCGCGTTTTTCGACAAGCGCTCGAAGTTTCTCCACTACCTCCCGGAACTCGTGGTCGTGAACAACATCGAGTTCGACCACGCCGACATTTTCGACGACCTCGACGCGGTCAAACTCAGCTTCACGCGGCTGCTCAATATCGTCCCGGAAAACGGCATGGTGCTCATCAATGGCGACGATGCGAACTGCATCGACGTGGCAAAGGTCACCCGCGCGCAACTCGTCGAGGTGGGCTTTTCGGAAAACGCCGCGCGCCATATCCGCGACGTGCGCTATCACCCGACGGGCTCGGAATTCACACTGCTCGACACGCGCTTTGCCATCCAGATGGTCGGCGAATACAACGTGCGCAACGCCGCGATGGCCATCAGCGCCGCGCATTTCTACGGCGTGCCGCTCGACGTGATCGCCAAGGCGTGCGCCGCATTTGAAGGCGTGAAACGCCGGCAGGAAGTGCGCGGCGAAGTGCGCGGGATCACCGTCATCGACGACTTCGGACACCACCCCACCGCCATCCGCGAAACCCTCCGCGGCCTGCGCCACCAATATCCCGGCCGCCGCCTTTGGGCCATCTTTGAGCCGCGCTCCAACACCACCCGCCGCGCCGTCTTCCAGCACGAACTCCCCGCCGCCCTCGCCGTCGCCGACGGCGTTATCCTCGCCCAAGTCGCCCGCCAGGAGCAGCTCGCCGCCGATGACCGCCTCGACCCTTCCCATGTCGTCGCCGACATCGCCGCCACCGGCAAACCCGCCTTCTACGAGCCCGACGTCAGCGCCATCATCGCCCGCATCAAACCGCTCGCCCAAGACCACGACGTCATCGTCATCCTCAGCAACGGCGGCTTCGGTAACATCCACGAGCGGCTGCTGAAAGAGCTGTGAGCCATCGCGCGCACGATTACCGCTTCCTCATCCAGCGCTGGCGGGCCGTCGCCCGCGCCGCGGGTCTGCCACTGCGGAAGCTCGCGACCACGGCGCAGCACGACCTCTATTACCTGCGGACCAAGTGCCTGACAGCATCCGGAGGCATCTACATCTCCGCCGGCATCCACGGCGATGAGCCCGCGGCGACCGAGGCGCTCATCACCTGGGCCGAGAAAAACGTCCGCCGCTTGCACCGCCTGCCGCTGCTGCTGCTTCCGTGTTTGAACCCGTGTGGCCTGATCAACAACACACGCGTCAACGAAGACGGCCTCGATCTCAACCGGCTCTTTCACCGCGACGATCAACCCGTCGTCAGTGCCGTGAAGCAGCTCGTCGCGCCGCATCAGTTCGCCGCGGCGATGATGCTCCACGAGGACTACGACGCACAGGGGCTCTACCTCTACGATGTCGCGCGCGCGAAACCGTACTGGGGTGAGGCGCTCCTTAATGCCGCCCGTCCGCACATCGCCATCGAGCCCCGCACCCGCATCGACGGTCGCAAGATCGCCGGCGGCATTTATCGCCGCCGTCTCGACCGGCGGCGCTTCGAGCGGATGGGTTACCCGGAGGCCGTTTGGTTCCATTTCAACCACGCCGAGCGCTCGCTAACTATCGAGTCACCGTCCGAGTTCGCGCTGGAACAGCGCGTGGCCGCGCAGGTCGCAGTGATCGAGGAATCCGTGCGGCTCGCTACGATGTAGCGCCCAGCGCCTCGTCGATCATCGCACGGCGCTCGGCGGGCTGGGTCCAGCGCCAGCGGGCCGTTTCATCGAGCGAGGCGATGGGGTCGAAGTAGAGAAATTTTTTGCCGGGTTTCACGCTCGGGCTTTCAAAAACCGAGATGCCGGTGGCGCGGTCGTAGTGCTCGGGTGAGTGGACATCGCGTTTCCCGCCGCCGCCCGGCGTATCGAGGACGAAGGCCGGAGTATTGAAGCCCGCAGTCGCGCCGCGGACGTGCTTTTCCAAATGCTGCGCGGTCGCCAGCGAGGTGCGCAGGTCTTCCACGCCGGGCACCATGTCATGCACATAGACGTAGTAGGGATGCACGTTCACATGGCCGAGGCGGCGGACGAGCTGCGTCATCACCGCTGGGTCGTCGTTGACGGTGCGCTGGAGCACGGTCTGGCAGCGGACGTGGATGCCGCGCTCGGTGAGCACGTTCATCGCATCGGCGGTGATCGAGGTGATCTCGTTCGGGTGATTGAAGTGCGTGTGAACGACCACGTCCTTGTGCAGCCGGCGGCCCAGCTCGACGACGCCGGTGAGCGCGTCGGTCCACGCGTGGTCGCTCAGGATTTTCTGCGGCTGCACGCATAGTCCTTTCGTGGCGTAGCGGATGCGGCGGATATTCGGCATCTGCAAAAGCCGCTCGCCGATGAGCTGGAGATGCGCGGCGCTGAGGTTGTAGCTGTCGCCGCCGGAGATGACGATGTCCTCGAGATCGGGCTGGCCGGCGATGTAGGCGAAGGCCTGCTCCCAGCGCGCGAAGTTCGCGGTGAGCTTGAGTTTTTCCACCGCGTCGGTGTCGCCGCCGACGGCGTAGCTGCGGGTGCAGAAGCGGCAATAAACAGGACAGGAATCCTGCGGGAGAAAGAGCGCCTTGTCGCGGTAGCGGTGGGTGAGGCCGGGCACGGGCGAGTCTTCGCGCTCGTTGAGCGAGTCGTAGCGCAACATCGGGTGGTCGGGCTGCTGCTGCGCGCGGAGGGGGAGAAATTGCGTGCGGATCGGGTCGGTGTGCGGCGCACTCCAGTCGATGAGCGCGAGGAGATACGGCGAGATGCGCAAGGCCATCGGCGCGTTTTTTACGCCGGCTTCGAGATCCTCGTAGAAGCTGGCGGGCACAAGGTCCGCGAGTGTTTCGCGGAGCTGGCGGGGGTTGGTGACGGAGTGGCGGTTTTGGAAGGTGTGGGTGCGGAATTCCTCGGCAGAGACACGGGCATAGGCCGGAATGCCGCGCCAGAATTCATCGCTGCGGAGATCGCGATGATCGGTGGGAGCGGCGGTGCTTGGGGCAGCGGCGGGCGGGTCAACGTGGGCGGTGTCGGTGAACATGGCGGTGTGCTTTTGGGTTGGTGGAAAAGGATCGCGCGAGGGCGATCAAGCGGCCTTGCGCGAACGGGCGCGCGGAGATTTTCGGCGCAGCGGCGGTACCTCGTCCATGGCCGCGAGCACATCGGCCAGGGTGCGGCGCGAGAGTTCGGTTTCGAGCGCAGACTGCGCGGAGGCGAAGACTTCATCGAGTACCCGCTCGATGCCCGCGCCGACCGGACAGCGCTGATTCGGCTGATGGGGGTGCTGGGCAAACGACTCTCCCGGCTCAATCGCGCGATAGACGACATCCAGCGCGATTTTCTCCGGTGCCACCGAGAGCGTCGCGCCGCCGCCCGAGCCTTTCTGCGTCGTGACCAACCCCGCGTGGCGCAAGCGCGTGAGCAGCCGGCGGATGATGACCGGGTTCGTATTCACGCTGCCCGCGAGCATATGCGAGCATACGCCCCCGCTCTCGCGCTTGAGCGCGAGCACCGCGAGGACATGGACGGCAAAGGCAAAGCGGCAACTGGAGGCCATCGGTTAGGTCGATTCTGTAACTGCGGTGGTTACAGTTGTCAATCAATCGGGAGTATGCACTTCACAAAACAAAGTATTCCGCGAGATTGAGTGCATGAAGAAGAAAGCCGATCCTACGCTTCCCGAGACGTTCACGCTAGACAACATACTCACCACGTTCGCGACCGATGAGAACGCGCGCACGTTTTTGGAATCGTGGATTTGGCCGCGCGGCCCGGTGTGCCCGCGCTGCAAACAAACCGATCCGCTGCGCGTCTATCGGATGGAATGCGCGAGCGTCCGCGCTGGCGTCCACAACTGCAAAGACTGCCGCCGCCAGTTCACTGTGACCGTGAACACGATCTTTGAGGATTCGCACATTCCGATTCGGAAATGGATAATCGGCCTGTTCCTCATGGCTGCGTCGAAGAAGGGTATGAGCAGCCTGCAATTCCAGCGCATACTCGGTCTTGGCAGCTATCGCACCGCGCTTTTTATGACCGACCGCATCCGCTTCGTCTTGCAAGACGGCGGGCCGTTTGAGCGCAAGATAAAGGGCCACGTCGAAATCGACGAATGTTACTACGGGCCGAAAACGCGCAAGGCTGGCCCCGGATCGAAAGACAAGAAGGTGGCCGTTGTCGGGCTCGTAGAGCGCGAGACGGGCCAGCGGCGCTCATACGTGCTCAAGCGCGTCAGCGCGGACGGCATGGCGAAGATGATCGACGAGAACGTGGAGGATGGCGCGACGATCAACACCGACGCCAGCGGGCTTTATGACCGCATCCCGACTTGGTACGACCACAAGAGCGTGAACCACGTCGAATCCTCGTTCAGCCTGCTGCGCCGGGGCGTGATAGGGACATTCCGCAGCCTCACCACGAAATATCTCCCGCTCTACGTGGGCGAATTCGATTTCCGGTTCAACCAGCGCAAAGTCACCGACGGAGAGCGCATGGTGGCGATGCTGAAAAAGACGACTGGCAAGCGGACGACATTAAAGGCATTGAAGGCGTAGAATCGTGGAACACATCTCGCTCAAGTTCACCGGAAATGGTGTCGCGCCTGCGAATACGCGGTGCAAGGAGCTTGCTGCGCTGATTTTGGCCGCAGAGGAGTTGCTTCTTTCGATGAACGATGACGACGCGGATGAACCGGGCGAGCTTCCGCTTTGCCTTGTCGAAGTGCAGGACAAATCCCTTGGGCTCAAATTCGCGGCAATGATTGCGGGCGTCACAGTATGGCTTGATGTGGCGTCGATTATCAACACGGGGCGATTCGACAAAATGAACCCAAAAGCACGGCAGGCTTTCGGGGAGATCGTGAGCTTCGTTAAGCGGCGGGGATGCAGCGCGTCGCTGGTGGATTCCACGCGAGGGGTCATCGCTTCGTTTGATTACAGCATTTCGCTTCCGGCAGATCAAAAATTCCGGGGAAAAAGCTCCATACTTGGGGAGGTGTTGCGCGTCGGCGGCGAGGAGCCGAAAGTGCGGCTTCGCCTGCCCTCTGGAAAAACTTTGTCCTGCGACACTTCCGAATCTGTGGCCCGCGAACTTGGACATCGGCTGTATGATTTCGTCACATGCACAGGCGTTGCGACATGGGACTACGCAACGGGCGAGGTATTGAGATTTAGAATTGAAAAGGCGCGGGCGTTCAACAGGGTTCCTGCTTCAAAGGCATTTGCAAACCTTGCCGCCGCCATGCCAATCGGCGCTTCCAAACTGGCTGAAGCCGGGATTGAATACGCCCTCTAGCGTATGAATCTGGTTTGCCTTGATACACAGTATTTCATTTGGGGAGTTCTTCAGCAGTCGCGCCCCTCCCAGGTTGAGCAAATCGCTCCGGCGGTGGAGTTCTTCCGGTGGCTGGACGAAAACAATTCCACGATAATCGTCCCAACGCCGCTTGTTACCGAGCTACTGATGGGGGCTGAGCCAGATGAGCGGGCAAAGATTCTTTCTGTGCTAGAAGGCGAATTCAGCGTGCGTGAATTCGACATGTTGAGCGCGAAAAACGCGGCGGATATATGGAATCTGAAAAAACGGGCCGGGGTAATTGAGGAGTTGGTGAAGCAGGGAAAATCGAAAGGGGACTTATCGGTGCGCAGCAAAATCAAAATCGACACACAGATTTTAGCAATCGCGATGGCGGCGGGGGCGACTGTTTTATACACAAACGACGAGGAATTAAAGACGCTGGCAGACGGTTTTATTCCGGCGCGCAAAATACCCATGCAGGCGCAGGCGAATTTTCTCGCGAAGCTAGACGCGCCACCCGCGCCCGCCAAGGCGGCGGGGGAGCCGCCTGCCGCAGCCGTGCAGCCTCCAAAGACAACCAAACCAGACCATGCCGACCCGACCAACGAAACCACCAAGCCCAAATAGCAGAATCGACCTTTCTGAATTGCAGCGGGAAGACTTCGCGCCGGTCAAAGCGGAGAAGATCGGCAAGGGGCTCGCCAAGCTGGCCACGCTCCCAAAGAAAAAGGGGAAGAAGTAGCTACTTCGGCGAAGGGGCCGGAAAATCCTTTTGTCCTTCAGGAAAAAGGTGGGTGATGATCGTTCGGAGGCTGAAAAACGTCTGGAGCAGAACCCCGTTGGTTAGGAAACCAAACATCCATTCGTTCAAGTGGAAGTGACCGCGGCCCTGCCAGACGATAAGCATGAAAAGTCCGATCAACTCATTCGCGCCAGATTTCAACAGCCGGGCAAAAATGATCGTGATGAACGATCATCGCCCGCCCTCGCCGCGCGGCAGGCAGAAAAGATTCGTGTACTCCTGACCGGCGGGGATGCCGGTGAAGGGCGTGAGGCCGCGTTTGCCGACGTGATGGATTTCGTAGCCGAGATCGCGGAGCGCGGCGAGGAGCGCGGCTTCGCTGGCCCCGAGCATTTCCAGCCGCTTCGGATTCAGCTCGATCAGGATCGCGGGCTGGAATTTTTTCAGCGTCTCGCGACCGCCGGCGAGCACGCGCACTTCCGCGCCTTCCACGTCGATCTTCATCGCGTCGAGGCGCGTGATGCCGTGCTCGGCGACGAACGCGTCGAGCGTGATCGCGGGGACGCGCTGGCCGCCGTCGTCGAGGATGCGGCCGGTGCCACGGTTGTCGGCGGCAGGCAGTTGAAAGCAGACCTCGCCGGGCTGGTTGGAGAGCGCGAGCGGAAAGGTGCGGACGTTTTGCGCGGGATTGAGCCGCGTGTTTTCGGCGAGCAGTTCGTAATTCACCGGCACGGGCTCGAAGGCGCACGCGCTCGCGCCGCAGTGCTTTGCGAGCCAGAGCGAGTACCAGCCGAAGTAGGAGCCGATGTCGAAAAACATCGCGCCGGGCCCGAGCCGCGCGGCGAGTTCGCGGCATTCCACGCGGTCGATGAAGCCGTGGTAGAAAAGTTTTCGCTGGATGTGGCAGGTCGTCTGGAGCTTCCACCGCAGTCCCTCGATTTCGACGGTGAAGCTCTTGCCGCGGTCGCTTTCCCCCACGCCGCTCAGCCGCACGAGCGCCTCGATGACGCGCCATTTGCCGGGATGATACGGGAGCCGGCGCGCGTAGGCGTCGATGATTCCGTGGGCGAGTGGGCTGGACATAGCGCGCCTTGATAAAGTCCGCGCGCCGATGACGCAATCCGCGGTTATGTCCTCCGTTCCGTCCGCGCCGCGTTCAAAGCAGCGCCCGACACGCAGGAGTTCTTGAATCCGGGAAAGTTGGCGGTCGCGCGCGGCAGGTTTCGTCAGGACAGGCAACCCACTCGTCTAACCCGACTTTCACGGCTGGTTTGCCGAAGCCGCAGATTCCACCGGGCTCGCGCCTTTTTCCCCCGGCAAAAAAGGAGTGGGCAGGACAGGATTCGAACCTGTGAAGGCGTAAGCCAGTGGATTTACAGTCCACCCCGTTTGGCCACTTCGGTACCTACCCTTCTTTTAAGGGGAGCGCTTTATACGTGTGCCTCCACGGGGTCGCAAGCGTTTGTGCTTAGAATAATCTCCACCACGGTTTTTTCGGCGCGGGGCCGGGTTTCACCGGGGCGGGCGCGGCGGGAAGCTGCTCGCGCGGGAGGATTTTCACAGAGCGGATGACGATGCGCTCGATGGGGTAGTCGTTGCTGTCCGCGGGTTTCGTGCTGAGGGCGTCGAGGGTGTCGAGGCCCCAGAGGATGCTGCCGAAAACGGTGTACTGGCCGTCGTAAGTCGGCTGGGGCGCGAGGCAGATGTAAAACTGGCTGCCGTTGGAGTGGCGCGAGGGGTTGATCTTGTCCGGCAGCCGCGCGGCGGCGACGGCACCCTTCGTGTGCTTGCGCCGGATCTCGGCCTCGATGGTGTAGCCGGGTCCGCCGGTGCCGACTTTGCTGCGGTCCTTGTGCTTCGTGAGCGGGTCGCCCATCTGCACGAGGATGTGGTGAAAGGCGCGGTGGATGGCGAGGCCGTTGTAGAATTTTTTGCCGGCGAGCTTTTTGAAATTCTCGACGGTGCGGGGCGCTTCGTTTTCGTAAAACTCCATGGCGAATTGCAGCGGCGTTTTGTCGTCGCCGACGCGGAGGGTGACGAGCGCCACGTCATCGGCGCGCGCGGCGGCGAGCGTGAGGGCGAAGACGGCGGCAGTGAGGAGGAGTTTTTTCATGGAGAAACGAAGGGCAGTGAATGGACGGCGAGGCGGGTGGCGACGCCGGTCGCATCGGCGGGGCGGGCGAGCAGTCCGCCGGTGGGCGAACCGCGCCTGAGATAGCCGAGCGCGATCGGCTTATCCAAGGCAAAACTGAACGCGGCGCTGGTGATCGTACCGACGGCGCGCTCCTCGCCCTGCGCGAAAATGGCCGCGCCGGCGGTGAGCGGCGGGCCGTCTTCGGCGACGAAGCCGGTGAGCTGGCGGTTGACGTGGCCGACGCTTTTCAAACGCGAGATGACCTCCTGCCCGATGTAGCAGCCTTTGTGGTAGTCGATGTGCGTGCGGTCGAGGCCGGCCTCGGGCGGGAGCGTGTCCTCGCCCAGCTCGCGGCCCCAGCGCGGGAGGCCGGCTTCGAGGCGGAGCGTTTCGAGCAGCGCGGGATCGAGGAGCGGGTG
>JANXSB010000184.1 GCA_025352865.1 Chthoniobacter sp.
ACGCGCCGATCCGTTCGAGGACGTGTGGGAGAGCGAGCTGGTGCCGCTGCTCAAGAGCGCGCCGAAGTTGATGGCCGTCACGCTGCTCAGGAAACTCCAGGACGATCACCCCGAGCGCTTCCCCGACGGGATGCTGCGCACTCTGCAACGCCACGTTCGGCAGTGGCGTGCGCTGAAGGGTCCAGACAGGCAAGTGTTCTTCCCGCAGGACCATGCACCGGGCCAGCAGGGTCTGTCGGACTTCACCGCCATGGGCAAGTTGTGCGTCACGATCGCCGGTGCGTCGTTCGCCCACATCCTGTACCACTTCGTGCTCGCCTTCTCGCGGTGGGAGTATGTCGAGGTGGTTGAGGGAGGCGAGAGCTTTGAGGCCCTGTCCAAGGGGTTGCAGAACGCGCTGTGGCAGGCCGGTGGCGCCCCGCAGGAGCATCGCACCGACAGTCTGTCGGCGGCGTTCAAGAACCTGGCCGAGGAACAGGACTTCACCGTGCGCTACACGGCGCTGCTCGATCACTACGGCCTGGGCGGCACGCGCAACAACCGCGGCGTCAGCCATGAAAACGGCAGCGTCGAGTCCTCGCACCGGTACCTGAAGGAGGCGATCGAGCAGGCGCTGCTGCTGCGCGGGCATCGCGACTTCGACGACCGGGCGGGCTACGAGAGCTTCGTGCGCGAAGTGGTGATGCGTCGCAACCGGCGCAACGCGGCGGCGTTTGTCATCGAGCGTGCGCAGTTGAAGGACTTGCCCGTGCGGCGCACCACCGACTTCGTTGAAGAGCAGGCGATGGTCACGCGCAGCGGCACCTTCACCGTGCGGGCCATTCTGTACAGCGCCCCGTCGCGCCTGATCGGTCACCTGCTGAAGGTGCGGCTCTACAGCGACCGGCTGGATTGCTACCTGTCGGGCACCGTGGTGCTGACGCTGGCACGCGGTACGCGCGCAGCGCACAGCACTCGCGGTCGGCAGCTCGACTACCGGCACTTCATCGCTTCCCTCAAAAGCAAGCCCCAGGCGTTCAAGGGCCTGGTGTTCCGCGACGAGCTGTTCCCGCGCGAGGCGTACCGCCGCACGTGGGAACAGCTCGAACTCAAGCTGACGCAGCGCCAGGCGTGCCAGGCCATCGTCGCGCTGCTGGAGATGGCCGCGCGCGACGGCGTAGAAGCCGTGCTGGCGCAGCGGCTCGACGCGTTGCTGGCGGCCGGCGTGCTTCCCGACGTGAAACGCCTGCGCGAGGAGTTCATGCCGCGCGAGGCCGAGGTGCCGCTGGTGACGGTGGAGATCCCGCCGGCGAGTCGCTACGACGCGTTGCTGCCGAGCGCGCAGGCTGTTGAGCTCGCGGAGGTGACCGCATGAACGCCGCCGGCGATCCGGGGCGTAACGCCCTGATGTTGAACGAGCTGCGTCTGCCGACGATCGGGCGCCTGTGGGCGGAGTTCGCGCAGCGTTCGGACAAGGAGAGCTGGCCTGCGAGCCGATTCCTTGGCGGGCTGTTGGAACACGAACTGGCTGAGCGGGCAAAGCGACGCATCGAGCGCCATCGAACCGAGTCGCAGATGGACGTGACCAAGACACTTGCCAGCTTCGACTTCGCCGAGGTGCCGATGCTGTCCAAAGCGCACGTCATGGCGCTGGCCAGCGGCGACGCCTGGCTCGACAAAGGTGCCACGGTGTTGATCTTCGGGCCTCCCGGCGTGGGGAAAAGCCATGTCGGATGCGGCATCGGCCACGCACTGATCGATGCCGGCTACCGAGTGCTGTACATGCGGACCAGCGAACTGGTACAGCGCCTGCAGGCTGCCCGCCAGAGTCTTCAGTTGCCGCAGGCGCTGGCCAGGCTGGACCGCTACGACCTGCTCATCCTGGACGACATCTCCTACGTCCGAAAAGACCAGGCCGAAACCAGCGTGCTGTTCGAGCTGATCGCCGAGCGATACGAGCGCAAGAGCATCCTCATCACGGCCAATCAGCCGTTCTCCGGCTGGGACAGCGTCTTCCCCGACCCGGGCATGACAGTGGCCGCCATCGACCGATTGGTCCACCACTCGACGATCTTCGAGCTCAACAACGTCGAGAGCTACCGAAGCAAAGAAGCTGCGCGCCAGCAAAAACTCGACCGCAGCATCCTCAAAACAAACCGCCAACGTCAATCATCCAGCGACAACGACAAACAACCAAAGGACCCCAACCCATGACCCGCTGAACCAGCGACATTCATCCCCGTCCAACCGGCCACGCTGAATGTCGTTTTACCGGACACGCTGCTTGACGCCCTCCATTCCCACAAGAAAGCCCGTTATCGGCAGGTTTCGTTGCCAGTGGCTGACCAAGGCATGGTGCCACGCCTCTCGTGACAATACGATGCAGCCTTGCGGGATGTTCGAACCTAGCTTGGCCGGCGACGCCGCACCGGTGTAGATCGGTAATCGATAACCGTCCTGAGCTCAATTTGGTCCCCACGCTTCCTCAACGTGGGCGGCGTCTTCGTCATTGCTTGGTCGCACACCACTCAGGGTGTTGCCCTTGGGAATTTCCTCGGCTTATCGCTTGATAGGCTCATCAGGGGTGCTCCAGCCGACCAAGGCGCCTACCACGCCACCCGTGGCGGCGCCCCAGCCGGCGATGG
>JANXSB010000482.1 GCA_025352865.1 Chthoniobacter sp.
TTCGGCTCGAATGATTTCTACCCGTTCGTCACCGGCGAACTGAAGCAGGCAGAGCCGGAAACTTTTGCGCTTCTCGAAGAAATCTGGGGAGCGCTGCCAGGGCGCACCAAACCAAAGTCCGCCGCAAAACCATGAGCCAGAAATTCTGAGCATCCCCGCCGGAAATGTGCTCACGCTCAAGCTCAAGGAGGCCTCCGCGGCGAAGACGATCACGTATCTGAAAGAAGGCGCGTGGAACCAGGAAACGCTGCTCAACGGCGCAAACGGAATCGCCGCACTCACGTTTTGCGAGGTGCCGATTTTGCCCCTGGAGCCGGAGCGCTGAACTCCTCTCATCGTCGCCGGCGACATGGGCTGCCGGCCTGTCCGCCGGACTTGGCGCGTGACTTCACCGCTCGGGCATGCGACCTCTCACGGCCCTGTTTTTTCGATGCAATATTTCCTCAATCACTACGGCCTCTGGGCGGCTTTCATCCTTGCCTTGATCGAGAACGATGTCGCATTCATCGCCATCGGAGTGGTGCTGAAACTGGGCGACAATGATCCGCTCACGCCGGACCTGAATGTCTTCACCGCACTGCCCGCCGCGATCATCGGCGCGCTCATCCACGATTCCGCGTGGTTCATCATCGGCCACATGAATTCCGCGGCGATCAAGTCGAGCCGTGTCTATCGCCGCATCGGCCCGATGGTCGAGCGGCTCGCGGAGCGTTTCGGACCGTGGGAGATTTTCATCGCGCGCTTCATCTACGGCACGCGCAATCCGTCGTCGGTTTTCTGGGGCATCCAGCATCTGCCATACGCGGAGTTTGCCGGCTTGGAATTACTCGCCCTGACCATCTGGGGCAGCCTGCTGGCCACGGTCGGCTTTCACTCCACGGGCTGGGCGCTGAAAATCATCGGCAAGGTCGAGCACAAGCACCACCCGAAGCTGGTCATCGGCGCCATCGTCCTCGCCTTTGTCGTGGTCGCGCTGCTGCGCATTTTCAACCGCCGCCGGATCGTGAAGATTCAGAAAGAAGTCGAGGCCCGCGAGCACGCGGCGGAACAGTCACACTCCGCGACTGACAGCGAGATTCGCTAATAGCCCTCGACCAACTGCACGAGTGTCCGCACGCCGAAGCCGGTCGCGCCGCGCGCCATGTCGGCGCGGTCTTTTTCACGGTAAGCCATGAGGGCGATGTCGAGGTGGGCCCACGGCGTGTCCTCGGCGAAGGTTTTCAAAAACGCCGCGGCCGTGCAGGCGCCGCCGAGACGTCCGCCGCTGTTCTTGATGAGGGCCACGTCGCTTTTGATCTGCTCCTCGTAGTCGGTGAAAAGCGGCATCGGCCAGATGCGCTCGCCGGCTTTTTCCGCCGCGGCGAGCACGCGTTTTCCGAAGGCGTCGTCGTTTGTGAAAAAGCCCGCGGCGTATTCCCCGAGCGCCACGCCGCATGCGCCGGTGAGCGTGGCGAGGTCGATGATCGCGGAGGCTTTGCAGTCGAGCCGCGCGTAGGCGATGGCGTCGGCGAGGACGACGCGGCCTTCGGCGTCGGTGTTGATGATCTCGATGTGCTTGCCGTCGTAGGTGGTGATGATGTCGCCGGGGCGGTAGGCGCCGCCGCCCGGCATGTTTTCGGCGCTGGCGATGATGCCGACGACGTTGCGCTTCACCTTCAATTCCGCGAGCGCGGCCATCGCGCCGAGCACGGCCATGCCGCCGCATTTGTCGAAGATCATGTCCTCCATGTTCGCCGCGGGCTTGATGGAAATGCCGCCGGTGTCGAAGGTGATGGCCTTGCCGACGAGCGCGATGGGCTTCTCACTCTTCGGCCCGCCGCGATGCTCGATGACGATGAGCCGCGGCCCGCGCACACTCCCCTGCCCGACCGCGATCAGTCCGCCGAATTTTCCGGCGCGCAGTTTTTTCTCGTCGAAAACCGTGACCTCCAAATCGAAGTCGCGCCCGAGCTTTTCCGCGCGGTCGGCGAGTGTTTCGGGATAGAGCAGATTGGCCGGCTGGTTCGCGACATCGCGCGCGAAGTTCACCGCCTCACCGACCGTCTCGCCGTGCTTTCCGGCGGCTTTCGCCGCCGCCAAATCCTCGGCAAGCACCTGGATTTTCACGCTCTCAAGCACCGTGCTTTTCTTCGTCTTGAAACGCTCGAAGCGGTAATCCGCGAGCACCATTCCCTCGACGACCGGCCCGGCAAACTTCGGCCAGTCCGCGAGCTGCACGACCGCGCGGGTGCGCCCGATTTTTTTCAGAAACATCGCCGCCGCGCCCGCCGCCGAGCGCAGGGTGTGCGCGTCGATTTTCGCCCGCTCGCCGAGCCCGACGCAGAGCGTGCCGGTATCGCGCGAGTAGAGCAGCGCGTTCGCCTTGCCGGAAAACTCCTCCTCGCTCACCGCCGGTTTCAACTTCGCCCGCTGGTCGCGCGGCACGAAGCGGATGACCGCCGCATCCTTGGCCGGAGCCGCTTCCGAGGCGAAGGTGATTTTCACAACTGCACGACCTGCGCTGTTTTGATGTCGCCCTCGGCAAGCAGTTCCTTGACCAGCGCCGCGTCCGGCGCGGAGTCGAGATTCAGCACCGTGAGCGCGCTGCCCCCGGCTTCATTGCGGCTGAGCGAC
>JANXSB010000507.1 GCA_025352865.1 Chthoniobacter sp.
GAGGCGAGCGCAGCGGGCGGTCTGCGCTTCGGGTGACGCACGCATTCTGCCTGCCGCCTCGCTTTGCTCGCCCGGCGGACGGCACGGAGTGCCGTCCCTACCCGGCTTCGCCGATAGCGTTCAGAGTCTTCCAGGTCACACTGCTTCGTTCGCTTCGCCCTTGGAACGCGCCCGCGCTTTCACCTACGCTCGCGCGCACATGTCCGGCCCCCGCTTTTTTCTCCGCGTGCTTTTTGCGCTCGCGCTGCTCGGCGCGGCGTGCGCGGAGGCGCTGGAGGTGAAGCAGGTGCTGTGGGGCTTCGATGGAAAGGTGGTGCCGGGGCGCTTCAATATCGTCTCGGTGCTGGTGGCGAATCCGGGCGGCACGGCGTTCGACGGCGCGATGACGCTCGCGCCGACGATGGGCTTTGGCGGGCCGCGCGGGGCGGCGTATGTGCAGCCGGTTTTCATCGGGCCGCAGAGCGCGCGGTGGGTGCAGTTCGAGCCGTTCATCGGCTCGGGGATCGAGGAGTTTTCGCTCGTGTGGGGACGCGGCGCGAAGGAGCGCGAGACGTTTGACCGCCAGCTCCCGACCGGCCCGCCGTCGTGCGTGTGGCTGGTGGATACGAACGACGCGCTGTCGCGGCCCGGCGCCTTCAAAGCCTTTCCCGATCAGCTTTTCCCGACGACTGTCTCCGCGACGGACGGGCTCGACGCGGTGATCCTCGACTACGTGCCACGCTGGGAGCCGGCGCGGCGCGAGGCTTTTCTCGACTGGCTGCGGCGCGGCGGCACGGTGCATCTCGTGCAGGGCGCGAATGGAGAGATGCCCGTCTTCACCGACACGCTCGCGGTGCTGAATGGCGACGGCGAAATCACGCGCGTGGGTGCGGGGCAGGTCGTGCGGCATCGCCTCGCGCGCGCGGAGCTGCGCCCGGAGACGCTGACGGCGCGGGGCTTCCCGGCGCGCGAGCTGCAGAAGCCGCAGAATAATCCGGTGGTGAACAATTTCGAGGAGACGCTCTACCAGCGGCTCGCCTCGCTCACGCGGCCGAACGTGAGCTGGTGGCTGCTGAATTCGCTCACGTTTCTCTACATCGCGCTCATCGGGCCGGTCGCGTGGCGGCTGGCGCGGCGGCTGGATTTCCGCTGGGCCATCGCGGGTTTTCTCGGCGTGGTCGCGCTGTTCGGGCTGGCGTTTTCTATCGTCGGCCGGCGCGGCTATGGCGAAAGCCAGACGGTGCATTCGCTCTCGATCGCGCGCTCGCTCGGCGGCGCGCGCTGGGACGTGACGCAATGGCTGAGCGCCTTCGCCACGAGCAGCGGCGAGTACACGCTCACGCACGCCGCGCCCGCGAACCTGTATGCGACCTCCTCAAACGACGACGCGGCGCGCGGGCAGATTCTCAGCGGGAAGGACGGGAAATTTCTCGCGGAGATCCCGCTGTATTCGTCGCGCGTATTCACGCATCGCGGGGTGATGCAGGGGGATGACCTGGGCGTGACGGTGGAGAAGTGGGAGACGAAATCCGATGGACAGGGGTGGATACTGCAAACGCTTAGCTTCAAGATTGGCCCAGGATTTCCCGGCGAGGTGCAGGATGTTTCCGTGCGCTTCCGCAATAGCATCTATGCCCTGGAGAAAATTGGAGACCGCTATGAACTCAAAGACGGCAAGGGCGTGCTCCTCGCTAATTTTTTCACCCGCGACAAACTCCAGCCGCTGACCTACGGCTTCAACTACTACGGCAACAACACCACGACACCCCCCGACCGACTGCGCGAAGTGCTCCCGCTGCTCCAGGCGCATGCACTGGGGGCGGGCGAAATCACCCCGCAGATCACCGAGCGCTTACTGCCCACAAATCAGCTCCAGCTCTTGATCGCCGCGCCTGCACCAGCCGGCTTCCACATGCAGGGAAAAGGCTTCGGCCACGAAAACGGCGTGGTCCTTTACGTGCAGGACATCTTCCAGCCATGAGCACGCGAGCCACAGATTCTGCGTCCCGTACAACCTGTCATCCTGAGCTGTATCTATGCGATTCGGTTTCGGATTTAACACAGAGGCGCAGAGGCGCAGAGGACGCAGAGAAAGCACCGAGAGAGATTGGCGAATCGAGAAAAAATGTGCGCCTTGGAATCTTCCTCCGCGACCTCTGCGCCTCTGCGTCTCTGCGTTTCAAAAGAGCCCGCAGCATGAATACGACTACGCCCTGCAAAGCCGAAGCTCTGCTCAGGATGACGGCGGTTTTTTCCCACCAACAAACCGTCTGACCGCTCCGCCCACACGCACCCACATGGACCCCGACACCGTCATTGACATCCAAAACCTCTCGCACCGCTACAAGACGCATCAGGCGCTGACCGGCGTGAGCTTCACCGTGCAGCGGAAGTCCATCCACGGCTTCGTCGGGCCGAATGGCGCGGGCAAAACCACGACTCTGAAAATCCTCGCCACGCTGCTCAAGCCGCAGGCCGGCAGCCGTGCGGGCGTGCATGTCTTCGGCCAGGACATCGTGCTCCAGCGGAATAACGTGCGCCGCCGCATGGGCTTCATGCCGGACCACTTCTCGATGTACAGGCAGATGAGCGTCTTCGAGTATCTCGATTTTTTCGGCGCGGCCTACGGGCTCGCGCAGTCGCAGCGCGACAAGATCATCGGCGACGTGCTCACGCTCACCGACATGGCCGGGCGGCGCGACGACCTCATCAGCGGCCTTTCGCGTGGCATGCAGCAGCGCGTCTCGCTGGCCCGCGTGCTCGTGCATGACCCCGATCTTTTGCTGCTCGACGAACCGGCCAGCGGCCTCGATCCGCGGGCGCGCATCGAGCTCATGGAGATCCTCGAGGAGCTGCGGCGGCTGGGGAAAACCATCTTCATCAGCTCGCACATCCTCAGCGAACTCGCGACGCTCTGCGACCACGTCACCATCCTCGATCGCGGCGCGGTGAAATACACCGGCACCATGCGCGGGCTCATCGCCAATGCCGACGGCGCGAACGCCATCTACCACCTCACCCTCGCCGCCGAGCACCAG
>JANXSB010000521.1 GCA_025352865.1 Chthoniobacter sp.
CAGGCGAATCAGCGGCGTGTTCACGGAACGAGCGGTTCGGCAGACTCTGCGCCATGCGGACTTCGTTCTCGGCGTCAGTCAGGATCTTGTTTCGCGAGCCGAACAGCTGGGAGCGCACCCCTGCAGAACGCGGGTGGTTCCCACGGGCTGCGACGCCAAGGCGTTCTTCCCGCGCGACAGAAGCGCCGCGCGCCGCACGCTCGGCCTCACCGAGAGGGCGTCCGTGATCCTGTTTACCGGACGCCTGGTACCGCTAAAAGGTGTTCCGGAGCTGATCGAAGCGGTATCGCGTCTGCAAGGGCAATTTCCAGAGTTGCTCCTGGTATGCGCTGGGGATGGACCGATGCGGGCTGAGTGGAAGCGCCTGGCGGAGGAGAAAAACGTCGGGAAAGCCGTACGCTTTTTGGGCGACGTAAAGCCCGTCGAGGTCGCGCTGTGGCTTGGGGCATGTGATTTATTTTGCCTTCCTAGTCACTCCGAGGGCTCGCCGATTTCGATCATGGAAGCGCTGGCGTGCGGCCGCCCGGTCGTAGCCACTACGGTCGGAGGGATCCCCGATTTGGTCGATGAGCGCCTCGGTCTGCTGGTACCGCCCAAAGATCCTGATCGATTGACCGCTGCACTGTCGGCCTGCTTGAACAGGGAATGGGACGCTTCGGCAATCGTTGAAAATTCCATTGGCGTGAGACGCAGCCTTCAGGATATTGCCCGGGAAACGGTGGCGCTTTGCGAGGAAGTTCTAGTCAAACGAAAATCTTCGCGCACTTCACGGCCGATCCAGGTCTGACGTAAGTCCAAAAAAGTTTCCTCCGGTCCCACAGTTTGGCTTCGAGGCCTTCCATTCTCCCGGTTTTACTTGCTAACTAGTTTGTTTTTCGCGACATATCTGGTTGCCCATTTGCTTCTCTATCGACTCCGGCTTTAAAACCAGGCTTCACCTGTGTCTATGACTTACTCCAAAGAAGGCGTGGTTCACCCACCCACCAAGAACAAACCGCTGGCCGCCCCGAATCCAAGATTCAATCCGGTTTCTATTTCGCGGGCTCTTTGGAAGCAGAAATGGCTGACCCTCAGCGTTTGGATGTTGATTGGACTCTGTGGCACGGCATACGTGCTACGGCTCCCCTTCGTCTACAGGGCGGAGACGCTTATTCTGGTCGATTCACAGCGAATACCGGAACGCTACGTCGTAACCACGGTAGTCTCCGATTTACAGGAGCGGCTGTCGACGTTGAGTCAGCAGATTCTGAGTGCGTCCCGGCTGGAAAAAATTATTGAGTCGGACCACCTTTACACGGCGGAGCGGCTGAAGTACGCGCAGGAAGAAGTCATCGCGATGATGCGAAAAGATATCACGGTCACGGTAGAAAGGAGTGGAGTCAACCGCCTGGGCGCGTTTCGTGTGAGCTATGAAGGAGGAAATCCGGTCGTCGTTGCAAAGGTGGCGAATCGCCTGGCGTCGCTGTACATGGAAGAAAACCTGAAAGTTCGGGAAAACGAGGCCGAACAGACGAATGATTTTCTTGGCGGCGAATTAGAGGAGTCCAAGGCCAAACTGGATGAACTGGAGGCGAAACTCAGCCAGTACAAGCGCGAGCACATGGGCGCACTGCCCGAGCAGGAGTCCAGTCTGACCGGCAGGGTGACGGGTCTGCAGATTGCGATGCGGAGTAACGAAGATGCACTGAATCGGACTCAGCAGCAGATCCTGATGCTGCAGAACTCAATTGAAACGAAACCCCGAGCGGTGGTGGAGATGCAGGAAGCAGACGATACAAGTTCGGTGGCGGAGGGGACCAACGCGTCGCCCGCTCCGGCTATTAAGACTTCTGAGCAGCTTCGTGGGGCTTTGGAGAAGCTACGGTTGCGCTATACGGATTCCCATCCCGACATTCGCAGGCTGCAGGCGGAGATCGCCACGGCGGAGGAGGGCGAGAAGGAAGCGGGTATCGCATCGGCGCGGGCGGGCAACGTCCATCGTGACCGTCGCAGCGTTCGGTTGCCCGCCCATGATTTGGCGGCGGAGGCGCACACGGCGGCCCTTCGGTCGCAACTTGCCCAGAGCCTCGCCGAGCAGAACACCCTGACCACCGAGCGTTCAAAGCTTATCCGGGAGACTGCGTCCTATCAGGCCCGCATTGAGTTGCTGCCGGTTCGGGAACAGGAGATGGCAGGCCTGACAAGGGACTACGAAACGTCCAAACTGAATTACGCCCGCCTGTTGGATAAAAAACTCGACGCCAAGATGGCCGGAAAAATGGAAAAGCTCAAGAAAAGCGAAAGCTTCACGGTGCTGGA
>JANXSB010000537.1 GCA_025352865.1 Chthoniobacter sp.
TGAAATTCACGAGCACGCCAGAGGGCGGCACGCGGTTCGACTACGCGCGGCGGCTCGCGGGCACGCTCGCGCATCTGCTCGTGCATCAGGGCGATGCCGTGGGGCTGACGTGCTTCGCCGAAAAAGCGCACGACCTCCCGCCCCGCCGCACGCCCACCCATCTGCGCCAGCTCTACCGGATGCTCTCGGAGGCGCAGCCCGCGGGCGAATCGAACATCGTGCAGACGCTGCACGACTTCGCGGAGCGCATCCGCTCACGCGCGCTCGTGGTGATCGTCAGCGATCTTTTCACCGAGGTCGCGCCGCTGCTCGACGCCATCAAGCACCTGCATTTTTACAAGCACGACGTTGCCGTCTTCCACCTGCTCGACCGCCAGGAATACGACTTCGATTTCACCCGTCCCGTCCGCTTCGTCGATCTCGAAAGCGGTGCAGATCTCATCACCGATCCCGCCGTCGTGCGCGAAGCCTACGGCGAAGCGCTGCGCGACTACCTCGACGCGCTGCGCCACGGCTGCCAGCAGTTCCGCGTGGACTACCATCTCACCTACCTCGACCAGCCGTTCGAGGGCGTGCTGACGAACTTCATGCTGCAGCGCGTGCGCGCGTCGCGGAAAGGGGGACGGTGAGAATGACGAATGACGAACGCCGAATGACGAACGCAGCCGCGTCGTCCCGCTATTCCTGCTTCGTCATTTCCTCGTCATTCGTCATCCGTCATTCGTCATTCTAAATGGCCTACCTCCAACCATGGATGCTCTGGGCGCTGCCGGCGGTTTTACTGCCGCTCATCATCCATCTGCTCAACCGGCTGCGCTACAAAACCGTGCATTGGGCGGCGATGATTTTTTTGCTGAAAGCGAACCGCGCCGCCACGCGCCGCGCGAAGATCCGCCAGTATCTGCTGCTCGCCGCGCGGATGCTGGTCATCCTTTTCCTCATCTGGGCCATGGCGCGGCCGCTCACCGGCGGCTGGATCGGCGCGGCGGCGGGCGGCGTGCCGGAGACCGTGCTCATCCTGCTCGACCGCTCGGCGAGCATGGAGGCGCACGGCGGCGAGCAGGCGGAAAGCAAGCGCGCCCACGCGCTCGGGCTCCTCGCACAGGCGGCGAAACAGAGCGCCGGCAGCCATTTCATCCTGCTCGAAAACGTCCTGCGCCAGCCGCTCGAAATCGCCGACGCCACGGGCCTCGCGACGATGCAAATGGCCGAGCCGACCGACACCGCTGCCGATCTTCCCGCGATGCTCCGCACGGCGCTCGACTACCTCGTGAAAAACAAACCCGGCAGCGCCGAGCTGTGGATCGCGAGCGATTTGCAGGCGAGCAACTGGCGGCCCGAAAGTGCCGAGTGGCAGGACATCGCCGCGCGTTTCGCCGGGCTGCCGCAAAGCGTCCGCGTGCGCATCCTCGATCTCTCCGCGCCGCCCGCGCGCAATGTTTCCGTCGCGATGAAAACCGCCGAGTTGCGCGTGCGCGATGCGAAGACCGGCAAGGCGCAGCTCAGCCTCGGGCTCGAGTTGAAAACGGAAGGCGAACGCAAAGGCACGCTGCCGCTGCTCGTCACGCGCGACGGCGCGAAGAGCCAGAGCGACCTCCCGCTGAGCGCCGCGGTGCAGCGGCAGAATCTGAAATTTGACCTCACAAAAACCGAAGCGGGCTGGGGAAAAATGGAGCTGCCGGCGGACGACAATCTCGCGGACAACACCGCCTACTTTGCCTACGCGCCGCCGCTGCCGCTGCGCACGGTGATCGTCGGCGACGGCGCATCCGCGCCGCGTCTGCGCTTCGCCGCCGCGCCGGACAAAACGCGCACCGATCGCACTGCCGATCTGCTTTTGCCCGCACGGGCGGAGAGCATCGCGTGGAAGGAAACCGCGCTCATCGTCTGGGCCGCGCCCACGCCGTCGGATGCAGTGGCGAAGGCGTTGCAAACGTGGGTCGAAAGCGGCGGCGTGTTGCTCTGCCTGCCGCCGGGCGGCGAAGGCGGAGCCGGGGCGCTCGGCGTGACTTGGGGCAGCGTCGAGAACGCGCCGAAGGACGCGCCGTTTCGCGTCGCCGCGTGGGACGATCTCGACGGCGCGCTCTCCCGCACCGACAGCGGCGCACCGCTTCCGCTCGCGCGGCTGGAAATCGCGCGACGCCAGCTCCCCGCCAGCGGCGAGGCCGCGCACATCGCGGGGACGTTTGCCGATGGCCGTCCGTTCCTCGTCAGCCGCAAGGTTGGCGCAGGCCAGGTCTTCGCCTGCGCCACGCTGCCCGAGCCGGAGTGGAGCAGCCTGGGCGACGGCTTCGTGCTGCTGCCGATGATTCAGCGTCTCCTCGCGCTGGGTGGTCAGCGACTTGCGCCGCCGAGCATGGCCGTGGCGGGTGAATGGCATCCCGCCGACGCGCAGGAAACATGGAGCGCCATCGAGACCGACAAACGCCGCGACTGGCGCTGGCACGCGGGCGTCTATCAAAGCGGCGCGAACCGCGTGGCGCTGAATCGCCCCGACGCCGAAGACGCGCCTGAAATCACCGACCGCGCGCGCCTTCCCGAACTGCTGCGCGGCGTGAAGCTCACCATCATGGCCGGCGCGCTCGAACTCAAAGCCGACCGTCTGCAAAGCGAGATCTGGCCGGCGATGATCGTGCTCACGATGCTCTTCATGTGCGTGGAAATGCTCCTCGCCACGAGTAAGGCGATGCTCCCGCAAAAGCCGCCGGTTCGGACTGCGCCGCGAGCGTCTGCGCCAAAGCCGCAGCGCGAGGAGGCGGCGGTATGAGCTGCTGCCACGCGCTTGCCAAAAATTGCACGCCATGACTGAGACGTGGCAGATCAATACCGCTCCGTGGGTGATCGCAGTCGCGGCGGCGTTCGTGCTGGCTTCGGCGTGGTTTTTCGTGCGGAGCGTGCGGCGCGAGGGGCATGGCGGGTGGCTGACGGCGCTGCATGTGCTGCGCTTTCTCGTCGCGGCGCTCGTTGCTTTCACGCTGCTGCGGCCGGAGCGGGTGGTGGTGAAAAAGCGGACGGAACAGCCGCGCGTGGTCGTGCTCTACGATGCGTCGGGCAGCATGGAGACGAAGGACGTGCTGACCGGTGAAAAGCAAACGGTGTCGCGCGCGGAGTGGGTGAAGCAGCAGCTCGAGGCGAAATTTTTCGGCCCGCTGGAAAAGCAGTATCAGGTGACGCTCGAACCTTTCGCCCAGCCGCCGGCGGACGAGGCGAAAGCGGATGTGGAAACCGAAATCGGCACCGACCTGAACGCGCCGCTGGAGCGCGTGCTCAAGCAGCACAGCGACCTGCGCGCGGTGCTGCTGCTCTCGGACGGCGACGCCAATCTCGGGAAGTCGCCGATCACCGCCGCGACGGCGCTGGCGCAGCGCGAGGTGCCGGTCTTTGCGGTCGGCGTGGGCAGCGAGACGTATCTGCCGGACGTGGAAATGCAGTCGGTGCTCGCGCCGACTTACGGGCTCGTGAACGAGCGCATCAGCGTCATGTTCACGGTGCAAAATCATCTGCCGCGCGAGGTGAAGACGACGGTGAGCGTGCAGGGGCCGGGCGACGCGAAAGGCTCGAAAACGGTGACGCTGCCGCCGATGGGGCAGGTTCAGGACATGCTCGTTTTTACACCGCAGGCGGAGGGCGAGGGCGACTTCACGGTGCGCGTGCCGGTCGAGCGCGAGGAGGTTTTTTCCGCGAACAACGAGCGCACTTTCCATCTCGCGGTGCGCAAGGAAATCCTCAAGGTGCTGGTCGTCGATTCGCAGCCGCGGTGGGAGTTCCGCTACCTGCGCAACGCGCTCATGCGCGATCCCGGCGTGCAGGTGAACACGGTGCTCTTCCATCCGCAGATCGGGATGGGCGAGGGCGCGGGCTATCTCGGATCGTTCCCGAACAAGCGCGAGGATTTGCAGGGCTACGATGTCGTTTTCCTCGGCGACGTGGGCGTGACGAAAGGGATGCTCACGCCCGAGCAGGCGACGATGCTGCGCGGGCTGATCGAGCAGCAGGCGAGCGGGCTCGTGTTTTTGCCCGGTCCGCTTGGCTGGCAGAAGACGCTGAAGGATTCGCCGCTCGCGGACCTCGTGCCCGTCGAGACGGATTACGAGAAAGGCGCGGGCATGGTGAATTTTTCGGCGGGCAGCGGATTCTCGACGGCGGGCGAGACCAAGCTGGAGCTGACTTTCCGCGGACGCGACCACTGGCTCACGATGCTCGCGACGGACCCCGCCGCGAACCAGGCGGTGTGGCGCGGGCTGCCGGGATTTTTCTGGTACGCGCCGGTCGTGAAGGCGAAGCCCGGCTCGGAAGTTCTCGCGGTGCATGAG
>JANXSB010000575.1 GCA_025352865.1 Chthoniobacter sp.
CCCGGCGACCACAGCTTCGGATCGTCGCCGACCTGCCGCGGCGTCACCACCCACGACTCGCCCGCTTCGAGCGTCGTCAGCGCGCGGGCGAGATCACCGCCCGGCGCGCGGATGAGCGGGCCGAGCCGCGTCGGCAAATCCCACGCCGGGCCGACGGTCAGACTTTCCACCGCATCGCGCAGCGTGTTTTGGAAAAGCGGATCGTCATAGACCTCCGCCTCCAGCAGCAGCAGCGAAGTCGCCGAGCACTTCTGCCCGCCGTGGCTGAACGCGGAATGCACCACATGCTTCACCGCCTGCTCGCGATCCGCGAGCGCCGTCACGACCGTCGCATTCTTGCCGCCCGTCTCGGCGAAAAGCCGCATCGCCGGACGCGCGCGTAGCATCCGCAGCGCGGTGTCCGTGCCGCCGGTCAGGATCACCGCATCGACATCGGCGTGCGCCACGAGTTCGCGGCCCGTCCCGCCGCCGGGGCACGGGAGAAATTGCAGCGTCCTTTGCGAAACACCCGCGCGCCAAAAGCACTCGCACAATTCCCGTGCGACCAGCACGGCATCGGACGCGGGTTTCAAGATCACCGTATTCCCCGCCGCCAGCGCCGCGGCGATTCCGCCGCACGGACTCGCGATCGGAAAATTCCACGGCGACACCACCACGACCACGCCGAGAGGGCGCGCGCGCACCGTTTCCATTTCGAAAAACATCCGCGCCGAGCTGCGGTAAAACTCCACAAAATCCACCGCCTCCGAAACCTCAGGATCGCTTTCCGCAATCGTCTTCCCACCCTCCGCCAACGCGGCCCGAATCAGCGTCCCGCGCGCTTCGCGGAGTTCCTGCGCAACTTTGCCGAGAATGGCGGAGCGCGCGTCCAAGGACATCGCGCGCCAGCCGTTGGCATCAGTGCGGGCGAGGGCGATGGCAGCATTCACTTCGGCGGGCAAGGATGTCCGGCGGACAGCCACAGGCAGGGATGCCTGCGCCACGAGCTGCGCGGCCCACGCGCTGTTTTGCGGCAGCGCGAAATCCGTGTCGGGTTCGTTCTCAAACTCCGTCCACAGCATCTCCTCGCGCGGCTTGCCCGCGAGCGGATGCAATCGGTTTTGCGTGCGGCGCGGCGCGTCCGAGATGCCGCAGTGAAACGCCGCGCGGAAGCCGCGTTCGAGCGCTTCCCATTCCTCGCTGCCGACGCGCAGTTTGAAGGCATGACGCAGAAAATTCTCCGGTCCCGTATTCTCATCCAGCCGCCGGATGAGGTAGCCGATCGCGTGGAGAAACTCCTCCTTCCGGCACGCCGGCGCGTAGAGCAGCAGCTCGCGCGAATGCTCGAACAGCGCCCGCCGCTGATGATTCGCCATCCCTTCCAGCATCTCGAATTGCACGCGCCCGCTCGCCCCCGCGTCCGCCGCGAGGACCAGCCCGTAGGCCACGTCGAAAAGATTGTGCGACGCCACGCCCACCCGCACCGCCGCGAGATTCTCGCGCGTGATCGCCTCCGCCAGCATCCGTTTGAAATTCGCGTCCGTCTCTGCCTTCGTCCGAAACGGTGCCTGCGCCCATCCGCGCAGCGACGCCTCGACGCGCTCCATTTCCAAATTCGCGCCTTTCACGATCCGCACCGTGATCGCGCTCCCTCCGCGCGCCACCCGTGCCCGCGCCCACGCGTGCAGCTCGCGCAGCACCCGCGCCGAGTCCGGGATGTAGGCCTGGAGCGCGATCCCGGCCTCCACGTTTTCCAATCCCGGCCGCTCCAGCGTCCGCATGAAAGCGTCCGCCGTCAGCCGCAGATCGCGGTATTCCTCCATGTCGAGATAGATGAACGTCGCCACGCTCACGCCGTCCGCGCGCACAAACCGCTCCGCCGCCGCCGCGCGGTAGAGCGTCTCCAGCCGGTCGCACAAAATGCCGACCGTGTGCTCCCGCGAGAGCGCCGAGATTTGCGAAAACACCGTCGAAATTTTCACCGACAGCACCTCGACCTCGGGCATCCGCAGCGCGTCGAGATAGCGCGCCATCCTTCGCCGCGCCTCCTCCTCGCCGAGCATCGCCTCGCCGAG
>JANXSB010000619.1 GCA_025352865.1 Chthoniobacter sp.
CGGCACGCCGGGGCCGGGGCTCCCGCCGGAGGGCGGATTGCCGGTGAAGACGGGCACCGCCACCGTGGCCGTGGAGAGCGGGCCATTGAGGATGAGATTCAAATAGGCCGTGGCTCCCTGCCCGAAGCCAGCGATGTAGCCCAGCCAGTATTCCAGCAGGATGACGCCGTAATCCGCATCCGCCATCGTCGCGGTGATCTCCGCCGCCGAGTAGCCTCCGGCGGTCTGGTAATTGCCGATCTTGCTCCGCCAGTTTTTCAGCCAGATGACCTGGTCGCCCTGGCGGGTGGGGAAGTATTCTTGATGGGCGGGCATGGTCTTGGGGTCTTTCTATGGTTTATGGGTTGGCTGACTGGGGAAAACGGTCACGGACAGGGTGAAAACGGGAGCCATCAGTGTAAAAGCCGTCCCGTGGAGCGGTTTCACGGCCTCGTTGCGCCATTCCACGGCATCGTGAAATGGCTCCACGGCCCCGTTGCGCCGTTTCACGGCCCCGTAAAATGACTCCACGGCATCGTTGCGCCGTTTCACGGCCCCGTTAAATGGCTCCACGGCCCCGTTGCCCCGTTTTACGACCACGTGAAATGGTTCCGCGGCCCCGTTGCCCCGTTTCACGATCCCGTAAAATGATTCCACGGCCCCGCTGCGCCGTTCTACGATCCCGTTAAATGATTCCACGGCCCCGTTGCGCCGTCCTACGATCCCGTGGAAGGGCGGAAAGTTCCCAGAGGGACAGTTTCCGGGGGGCGTTTTCACGGGCGCGGTTCTGGCAATCCCGTCGCACGGCGTCAATGAATATTTCCTTCGGCGCGGCCTCCCGCGACGGGGAGCTGCGGCGCGCGCGATTTCCTGTTGGACGCTCCGCCGCGTCCGCCTAAGTTCCGCGCCCGCATCATTACCGACATGGCCATCTCGTTTGCAAACCGCTCCAATGCCGACCTGCTCGATCAAAACTACGACCGCTGGCGCAAAGACCCGGCTTCCGTGGATGCGGTGTGGGCGGCGTTTTTCGAGGGCTTCGAGCTGGGCGCGGTGCAGTCGAAAAACGGCGCGGTGGCGAAGGACGCGGGCGCTTCCGGCGAAACGGACGCGCCGCTCCAGACGCGCGTGGACGGGCTCGTCTATGCCTACCGCACGCTCGGCCACACCATCGCGAATCTCGATCCGCTGGCCGACGAGCGTCCGCAGAATGCGCTGCTGAGTCTGCGCGAGCTGGGCTTTGCGGAAAAGGATCTCGACCTCACGGTGGGCTCGAAATTTCTCCTCGGCGGCCAGCGGATGAAGCTGCGCGAGATGCTCGCCGCGCTGGAAAAAACCTACTGCGGGCCGATCGGCGCGGAGTTCATGCACATTCAGAATCCGCGCGTGCGGAACTGGGTGCGCGAGAAAATCGAGAGCCGCCAGCCGGACGCGGCCGTGCCCGCCGGGGTCCAGCGTCGCATGCTGCGCGAGCTGGCGAAGGTCGAGAGCTTCGAGCATTTCCTGCACACGAAATACCAGGGGCAGAAACGCTTTTCCCTCGAAGGCGGCGAGTCGCTCATCACCGCGCTCTACTCGATTCTCGAGAACTGCATCGCGCGCGGCGTGGAGGAAATCTGCATGGGCATGTCGCATCGCGGACGGCTCAGCGTGATCGCGGAGTTCTTGCGCAAACCGTTCAAGCTGATGTTCGCGGAGTTTTCCGAGAACTACCTCCCGAACACCGCGGCGGGCGACGGCGATGTGAAATACCACCTCGGCTACCTCGTCACGCGCAAGCCGAAGAGCGGCGGCGAAGTGGAGGTGCGGCTCTCGGCGAATCCGAGCCATCTCGAGGCCGTGGATCCCGTGGTCATCGGCATGACGCGCGCGCGCCAGCGCATCCGCCGGGACACCGAGGAGCGGAGCAAAGTCATCGCCGTGCTCATCCACGGCGACGCGGCCTTTGCCGGGCAGGGCGTGGTGGCCGAGGTGCTGAACATGTCGCAGCTCCAGGGCTATCGCATCGGCGGCACGATCCACATCGTGGTGAACAATCAGATCGGCTTCACCACACTCCCCGCCGACGCGCGCTCGACCACGTACTGCACCGACGTGGCGAAGATGATCGAGGCCCCGATTTTCCATGTGAACGGCGACGACCCGCTGGCCGTGCGCTTCGTCTCCGAGCTGGCGCTGGAGTTCCGCCAGACCTTCAAGCGCGACGTGGTCATCGACATCTACTGCTACCGCCGGCACGGCCACAATGAAGCCGACGATCCCGTCTCCACGCAGCCCACCATGTATGCCGACATCGGCACGCATCCGAGCGTCGGCACGCTTTTCAAAAAGCGCCTCCTCGAAGCCGGCGTGATCGCGGCGGACGACGCGGCCGCCTTGGAAAAGGAAATGGACGAGCGACTGGAGAAAGCGCTCGCCATCGTCAAGACCGCCGAGAAGGACGAGACCATCAACAGCTTCACCGGCTCGACCGCCGTGCCGCAGCCGCCCTACACGCACGCGCCGGTGGAGACCGCGGTGTCGCGGGAAAATCTCGCCCGCATCGTGAAGGCGCTCACGACCCTGCCCGACGGCTTTGCCATTCAGCCGAAGCTGAAAAATTTCCTCCTCGATAAACGCGCCAAAGTCTGGGCGAGCGGCGGCCCCTTCGACTGGTCCTACGCCGAGGCGCTGGCCATGGGCTCGCTGCTCATCGAGGGCATCCCCGTGCGGCTCAGCGGGCAGGATTGCCGGCGCGGCACCTTCAGCCAGCGCAACTCCTACCTCTACGACCAAAACACCCGCGAGCGCTGGAGCCCGCTGAAAAGTATCGCGCCCGACCAGGCCCAGGTCTGCATCTACAACTCGCTGCTCAGCGAGGCCGGCGTGCTCGGTTTCGACTATGGCTACTCGCTGAACTACCCCGATTTGCTCTGCATGTGGGAGGCGCAGTTCGGCGATTTTTCCAACGGCGCGCAGGTCATCATCGACCAGTTCATCGCGTCCGCGGAATCCAAGTGGCAGCGGCCCAGCGGCATCGTGCTCCTGCTCCCGCACGGCTACGAGGGGCAGGGCCCCGAGCATTCGTCCGCGCGACTCGAGCGCTTTCTCCAGCTCTGCGCCGAGGACAATATCCAAGTCTGCAACCTCACCACGCCCGCGCAGTATTTCCACGTCCTCCGGCGGCAGATGAAGCGCCCTTTCAAAAAGCCGCTCATCCTCATGACGCCGAAAAGCATGCTGCGCCTCGAAGCCGCGGCCTCGAAGGTCGAGGACTTCACCAGCGACCGCTTTCACGAGATCCTCACCGCGCCGCTCCTCGCCGAGCCGGAGAAAATCAAGCGCGTCATTTTCTCCACCGGCAAGGTGTACTACGACCTCCTGAAATTCCGCGACGACAACAAGATCACCACCGCCGCCTTCATCCGCATCGAGCAGCTCTACCCGCTCGACGAGGCCCAGCTCCTCGCCGCCGTGCGGCAGTACCCGAATGCGCGCAGCTACGTCTGGTGCCAGGAGGAATCGCAAAACATGGGCGCGTGGAATCACCTCGGCTGGCAGCTTCGGCGGATGTTTGAAACGTCCATCTGGTTCACCGGCCGCGCCGCCAGCGCCAGTCCCGCCGTCGGCTCCCTCGCGGCCCACAAGCGCGAGCTGAAACAGCTCATCGGCGACGCCTTCACGCTCGGCTGAACATTTCAGATGTAAGGTTTTTCCTCGTCACCAAGTTGAGGACTTGGTGACGCATTTGCACGGGGCGATTGCATTGCGCTGGGTGGGTTGGTCGGGCTGCCGGGCGCGTCGGGAATGAGTGCCAGCCTTCCGCGAGCGAGCTTCTGGAACTGACCCCGCCGGGATACGTCGGTCACGGCGGCTACTTCGACGACGAATGGAAAGACGCCACCCAGGAGCTTTGGCGGCAGATGGAGCAAGGCCGCTTCCGGTTCCTCAGTTCCGACGTCACCAC
>JANXSB010000645.1 GCA_025352865.1 Chthoniobacter sp.
CCTCGCTGCGCTCGCCCCGGACGGCACGGAGTGCCGTCCCTACCCACCAGCTACGCCGTGCTGTGCGGACTTATTTTGCCGAAAACTTATGCACTGTGGTGCTGCGGTAGGTCTGCCCTGGACGGAGGACAGTCGTGGGAAAGTCGGGATGGTTCGGTGAGTCCGGGTAGTGCTGGGTCTCGAGGCAGAAGGCGGAGTTTTTTTTGTAAACGCTGCCGCCTTTGCCGGTGACGGTGCTGTCGAGGTAATTGGCGGTGTAGAGCTGGATGCCGGGTTCGGTGGTGGAGATGGTCATGGTGCGGCCGCTCGCAGGGTCGCGGATTTCGGCGGCGGTGGTAAGCACGCCGGGCGTCGGGTGCTCGATGACGAAGCAGTGGTCGTAGCCGCCGGGTTTGCCGGGCATCTGCGCGAAGTCGCGGGAGATGAGTTTCGGCTGGGTGAAGTCCATGGGGCCGCCGGCGACGGGCTCGATTTTTCCGGTCGGGATGCTGCCGTCATCGACGGCGAGGTAATGGCTGGAGTGGAGAGTGAGTTCGTGGCCGAGGATGTCGCCGTGGCCCGCGCCGGCGAGGTTCCAGTAGGCGTGGTTGGTGAGGTTGAGGACGGTGGGTTTGTCGGTGGTGGCTTCGTAGTCGAGGCGGAGTTCGTCGGCGTCGGTGAGGGTGTAGGTGACGGTGACTGCGAGCGTGCCGGGGTACCCTTCCTCGCCGTCGGGACTGGTGTAGGTGAAGCGGACGGCGTTGCCTTCGGCGGTGGCTTTCCAGTTGCGTTTGTCGAAGCCTTTGAGGCCGCCGTGGAGATGGTTCACGCCGTTGTTGATGGCGAGGGTGTAGGCGGTGCCGTCGAGGGTGAAGCGGCCTTTGGCGATGCGGTTGGCGAAGCGGCCCGTGGTGACGCCGAAGTGCGGGTGGCCCGCGAGGTAGCTGGCGAATTTTTCGAAGCCGAGGGTGACATCGGCGAGCGCGCCGGTGCGGTCGGGGACGTGCATCTCGGTGAGACACGCACCCCAGGTGGTGACTTTGGCTTTGAGGCCGTGGCTGTTGGTGAGGGTGAAGATTTCGACGGGCTCGCCGTCGGCGGTCTTTCCAAAGATTTCGCGTTGCATGGTGGAGTGGGCATTAACCGTGTCGGCCGCGTCGGAATTAGCACAAATTCCGGCGAGGCAGAGGCCGAGGGCAAGAGCCGGGAGGAGGGTCTGGCGGGGATGGAGCATGGTGTGGGCGAGAAAGCAGGCGCGGAAAGTGGAGTCAACCGCAAAGCCGGGATGCGGCGGCGGATTTGCATTGCCGGAAAGCAGCGCAGCCCGTGAAGTCTCACGCCGCCGTGCCCGCCTACTTCCTTCACGATTTCAGCCCGTTCCTTTTCGAGTTTCCCGGCGGCTGGGGGCTGCGCTGGTACGGGCTGGCGTATGTGCTTTCCTTCGTGCTCGGCGGCTGGCTTTACCGCTGGCTCGCGCGGCGCGGCTATACGGATCTGCCGGAGGCGCAGGTCAGCGATTTCATCACGGGCTGCGCGGTCTTTGGCGTGATGATCGGCGGGCGGCTGGGCTGGATTCTTTTTTACGGCCTGGGGCAGGATCACAGCGGCGATCCGTGGTGGTGGCCGGTGGAGGTGTGGAAGGGCGGGATGGCGAGCCACGGCGGCATCATCGGGCTGGTGCTTTTTACGCTCTACTGGTCGCGGCGGAAAAAGGTTTCGTGGACGGGCCTCGGCGACTCGCTGGTGGTCGTCGCGCCGGTCGGTCTGTTCATTGTGCGGCTGGCGAATTTCATCAACGGCGAACTCTACGGGCGGGCCGCCACGGTGCCGTGGGCGATGCTTTTCCCGAAGGAACTCGGCGCGGAGGAACCGCCGCTCGCGGCGATCCAGCACGACGAAATGGTGCGCGCACATCTCCGCGAAATCCTCACCCCGCGCCACCCTTCGCAGCTCTACGAGGCGCTGCTCGAAGGCGTGGTTCTTTTCACCGCGCTCTGGCTGCTGCGCACGCGCTGCCGCGTGCCGCGTGGCGTGCTGACCGGCGCGTTTTTCATCCTCTACGCGGTGCTGCGGATCGTCGGCGAAATGTTCCGCGAACCCGATCCCGCGTGGCAGTGGCTCGGCCTGTCCGCGGGGCAGACGCTGTCGCTTTTCATGGTCATCATCGGCGCGGCGTTTCTCACGTGGGGCTGGCGGACGAAGCAATACGAGCGCATCTTTCTCGACGCTGCTGCGCTCAAGGGCGGCACGTTTGAAAATGTCTCCGCACAACCATAGCCGACGCCTGGCGCTGTGGCTGCAAATCGCAGCGATGCTGTTGGCGTGCATGGCCGTCGCGCACGGGCAGGGGCTGCCGGCGGGGTGGACTGCGGCGGATGTCGGCTCGCCGGGATCGGGCGGGAGTGCGGCGGTGAGCGGCGGGACTTGGACGGTGAGCGGCGGCGGGGCGGATATTTGGGGCGGGGCGGATCAGTTTCAATTCGTGAGCCGGACGCTGCGTGGCGATGGGTCGGTGATTGCGCGGGTGAGTTCGGTCGGGAACACGAGCGGGTGGGCGAAATCGGGGGTGATGATGCGCGGCGATGCGGGCGCGGGAGCGGCGTATGCGGATGTGGTGGTGACGCCGTCGAACAGCGTGGTGTTTCAATGGCGCACGGCGGCGGGAGCGAGCGCGCAGACGATCGCGGCGGGCGGCATCGTGGCGGCTCCGGTGTGGGTGCGGGTGACGCGCAGCGGCGATGCGGTGAGCGGGAGTTTTTCGTATGACGGTGTGAATTGGGTGCAGGTCGGTGAGCGGCAAACGGTCGCGCTCGGCGCGAGTGCGTTCGCGGGACTGGCGGTGAGCGCGGGGAACAATGCGGCGCTTTCGACTTCGACTTTTACAAACGTCGGCGTCGTGCCGGCGGGATGGTCGGATGCGGATGTCGGTGCGCCATCGGTGGCGGGATCCGCGACTTTCGATGGCGCGACTTTGACCGTCGGCGGCAGCGGTGAAATCTTTGGGAACTCGGATCAGTTTCATTTCACGAGCCAGAGTTTCGTCGGCGATGTGGCGGTCGTGGCGAAGGTGAACAGTCTCGCGGGCGGCGCGGCCTACGCGAAGGCGGGCGTGATGATTCGCGACGGCTCGGCGGCGAACGCGGGCTACGCGTTTTCGTTTTTCACGCCGAGCACGAACACAGCGGGGCAGGGCGCGAATTTCGAGTATCGCAACGGCGCGGGCAGCGCGGCGCAGTCGGCGGCAAACACGGGCGGCGTGAGCGCGCCGGGCTGGGTGAAGCTCGTGCGGCGTGGTGGCGCGTTCACGGCGTATCGCTCGGCGGATGGCGTGAGCTGGTTGCAGAACGGCCCGGCGGTGAGCATCGCGATGGGTGCGACGGTGCAGGTGGGTGTCGCCGTTTCCGCAGGCGGTGGCGCGTTGAACACGGCGGCGTTCGGCAGCGTGAGCGTGCTGCCGGCGGATTGGTCGGACGCGGACATTGGCGCGCCCGCGCCCGCGGGTTCGGCGCGCTTCGACGGGCTGACGTGGCGCGTGAGCGGCGGCGGCGCGGATGTGTGGGGCACGTCGGACCAGTTCCATTTCGCGCAGCAGACTTTCAGCGGCGACGTGACGCTCATTGCGAAAGTGCGGAGCCTCTCGAACACGGGTGATTTCGCGAAGGCGGGATTGATGATTCGCGACGGCACCGGCGCGGATGCGAGCTATGCGTTCGCCTTTCTCACGCCCGCTAATCCGCAGCCGTTTGCGGGCGCGATTTTCGAGTGCCGCAACGGCGCTGGCAGCGCGGCGCAGAGCATCGGCTACACACCCGGCGTGGCCGCGCCCGCGTGGCTGAAGCTCGTGCG
>JANXSB010000672.1 GCA_025352865.1 Chthoniobacter sp.
GGAAAAGAATTGTCAGGATTTCGTTTGGCCGTAGAGACATGGGAACCGCCTTCCAATGCCCCCTGGAAATTCGCCAACCACTCCAGATTCTTCCGCCGCCGTCGCGAGCTTCGTTCGCGTGTGGATGACGGCTGCGTTGGCGCTGGGAATGTGGGCCGTGGCACCCGCCTCTGTGCAGGCCGCGCCGGCATCGGTGGTGACGGACGCGGATCAGTTTGTGGCGGTCTATAACGGCGCGATGGCCGCGTTCAACGCGCAGAAATGGCCGGAGGCGGCGGCGGGATTCGAGGCGGCGATCAAGCTCATCATCGACGACAAGGCACCGCAGCTTCCGCCGCTGCTTTACCTCTCGGGCGCGGCGTATTTCAACGGGCAGGACAATGGCAAGGCGATCGAGGCATTTAAGAAATACCTGACGAAATTTCCCAACGGGGAGAAAGCGCTGGAGATCAAGCTGGGGCTGGCGCGGGCGACTTTGCGCGCAAAGCAATACGACGAGGCGGCGAAACTGTTTCAGCAGTTCGAGACGATCGCCTCGCTGCGCGATGAGGCGATGGCGGCGGAGGTGGAGGCGTATCGCGGTGCGAACAAACCCGACGAGGCGATCGCCGTGCTGGAGCGGCAGATTGCGCCGGAAATTCGGTCACCGGGGCAGGCGAACGGGGCGATCACGCTGGCGCAGCTTTACGCGGACAAAAAGGAATCGGGCAAGGCCGTGGCACTGCTGCAAAAGCTGGAGACGAAGGTGGCGCTGATCGAGAATCCCGTGGGCCTGAATGCCGTCGCGGTGAAGCTCGGGGACGGGTTTCTGGAGGAGAAAAAATTTGCCGATGCGCTGACCGCGTATCGCGCGGTGCGGGGGCGCGAGGAGGTGCTGAAGTTTCAGCGAAGCCGGATCGCGGCGACCTCGGCGCGGATCGAATACAACCTGAAAGCAGTGGTGGGCAATCCGCAGGCGATGGCGCAGGTGCAGATGCTGAATACGCAGCTCAAGGAGACGCTCGATGACTCGAAAAAAATGCTGGAGGAATTTGAAAAGCTGCCCGACTTCGGGCCGGCGCTGCTCATGCGGATGGCGCGGGTTTTTTACGACTGGGAAAAGCGCTGGGAGTCGATCGTGGTCTATAACCGCCTGCTGACGCGCTACCCCGAGGCCAAGGAGCGCGAGGCGGCGCTGTTCGGCGAGGTCATCGCTTTTGCCGAGGCGGAGCAGCCCAAGCGCTGCCAGCAGGTGTGCGAGCAGTATATGAAGGAGTTCAAGGATGGGCCGAATGCGGGCACGGTGGGTTACCTCAGCGGCGCGGTGGCGCTCCAGGCGCAGGACTACAAGGGTGCGGAGAGTTACTTCGGCACGATGCTGGAGAAGGTGCCCAACAGCGAATACAAGGAGGAGATGCGCTACCTGCTGGGGAACACGCGCTTCATGCAGGGCAAGTTCGATGAGGCGTTGAAGGACTATAACAAGTATCTCGCGGACTATCCGAATGGGAAGGACTTGGAGGAAGTGGAGTACCGGCTCGCGCTGTGCTCGGTTTTCACCGGGGAGTTTGAAAAGGCGATGGGTCTGCTCACGGCTTACCTCGCGAAGTATCCGCAGGGTGTGATGGCTTCGGACGGGCGCTACCGGCTGATGGTTTGCAAGTATGCGGCCTCGCAGTATCCCGAGGTGCTGAAGGATGCGGAAGCCTGGCTGCATGACTATCCGAAGAACGCGCAGGAAGGCGAGGTCCAGGCGCTCGTGGGTGACAGCTATGCTGCGCAGAACAAACTGGAGGAGGCAGTCAAGGCTTACCAGCAGTCCTATCAGACCGCAACGACCGACGAGGTGTTGAATTACTCGCTCTTCGAGGCGAGCAAGCATCTGCAAAAGCTCGGGAAGTGGACGGAGGTGTCGAAGATGTTCGAGGAGTTTGTGAGGGCCAAGCCGGATCACCCGGCGGTGGTCTCGGCGATGTACTGGATCGGCAAGGCCCGCGCGAAGGAGGGCAAGATGGAGGAGGCCAAGACCGTCATGGTCGAGAACCTCAAGAAATACATCGCCGAGCCGAAGCGCGAAGCCGTCGAGCTGTTACTCCAGCAGCTTGCGCAGTTCTGCTCCCGCCGCCCGCGCCCACCCACACCGCCGCCCGCACCCGCCACGCCCGCGCCAGTCGTGGCGAAAGGCGCACCCGCCACACCCGCGCCGCCGCCGGAACCGCCACCCGCCACACCTCCGCCCTACGATGCCTACGCCGAACTCGCGAAGCAGGTGGCGCCGCTGGAAGACAGCACCAACATCACCACCAAGGCCCGGCTGCTCTATGCCAAGATCGAGCTGGCGAACCTCATCAAGAAGCCGGACGACGCCACGAAGATGTATCAGGAAATGGCGGATCGCTTTAAGCCCGAGGATCTCAGTCCCTACCTATTGGCACAGGTCGGCGACTTCCTGCTTTTCCGCGGTGAAGACGAAAAGGCCGCGGGTTACTATCACAAACTCAAGGAAGACTACCCGAAGAGCGACTATCTCGACTATGCCTATGTCGGGCTCGGCGAGGTGGCTTTCGGGAAAAAGGATTACAACCAGGCGCTCGAACTTTTCACCGATGCGCTGGATAAGATCGGAGCCAGTTCGAAACCCAAGGAAGCCACCGTCGGCAAGGCCAAGACGCTGCTCGCGCTCAAACAGTATCCCGAGGCCAAGAAGCTGTTCGAGCAGGTGGCATCGGTGCGGGAATGGCGCGGGGACTCGACGGCGTTTGCGGTCTATTCGCTGGCCGAGATCGAGGCG
>JANXSB010000574.1 GCA_025352865.1 Chthoniobacter sp.
ACGCCCGTCATCATGTGCGGCCCCGGCACCGGCATCGCGCCCTTCCGCGCCTTTCTCGAAGAGCGCCTCGCCACCGGCGCAAAAGGCCGCAACTGGCTCTTTTTCGGCGACCAGAAACGCGACACCGATTTCCTCTACCGCGAGCAGCTCGAAGGCTGGATCGCCGACGGCCATCTCACCCGCCTAGACCTCGCCTTTTCCCGTGACCAGGAGGAGAAAATCTATGTCCAAAGCCGGATGCTGGAGAATGCCGCAGAACTCTTTTCCTGGTTGGAAAACGGCGCCCACTTCTATGTCTGCGGCGACGCCAGCCGCATGGCCAAGGACGTGGACGCCGCACTCCACGGGATCGCCGAGAGCGTCGGCGGAATGAGCAAGGAAGCCGCCGCCGCATACATCCAGAAGCTGAAAAACGAGAAGCGTTATCAACGCGACGTTTACTGATCCAATGAGCACCGGAGCCCTTCCGATCAACGCCATCAACGGCGACCCGCTCTCGCCCGAGCAGACGAACTATCTCACCGGATTTTTCGCCGGTGTCGCCGCTCGCGGCCAGCGCTTCACCGACGTGGAAGGCTCACCGGCAGTGGAGAAGACGGTCTCGCACGAAGACCTCATCTTCGAGGAGCGCGTGAAAAAGGAGCTGCATCCGCTCGACGCCTACCCCGTGCTCCTCGACTACGCCGCCGCGAACAAGTCGCCCGAGAAGGAGGAAATTTTCCGCTTCAAGTGGAACGGGCTTTTTTACCTCACGCCGAACAAGGAAGCCTTCATGGCGCGGCTGCGCATCCCCGGCGGACAGCTCCGCACCTTCCAGCTCCGCGAGCTGGCGCACATCGCAAAGGACCTCACCACCGGCTACGTGCAGATCACCACGCGCGCGAATCTGCAGATGCGACTCATCCAGCCAAAGGACACGCCCGCGCTCGTCCAGCGCATCCAGCATGTCGGCCTGCACACGCGCGGCGCGGGCGCGGACAACATCCGCAACCTCACCGCGAACCCCACCGCGGGCATTGATCCGTGCGAGTTGATCGACGTGATGCCGCTCTGCCAGGAGATGGGCCAGATCATTATCAATGATCGCGCGTTCTACGACCTGCCGCGCAAGTTCAACATCGCCTATGACGGCGGCGGCCTCATCGGCACGGTCGAAGATACGAACGACATCGGCTGCAAGGCGGTGCAAGTCGGCGACGAAGTTTTCTTCCGCATCGCCCTCGGCGGCGCGACGGGCCACAAGGCGTTCGCGCGCGACATCGGTGTGCTGATGAAGCCCGCCGAGTTGAACAAAGTCGTCGCCGCCGTCGTGCGCGTTTACATCGCGAATGGAAATCGCACACCGGAAAAAAGCGCGACTCAAGCATCTGCTCGAAACGTGGACGCTCGAACAGTACCTCGAAGCGACCGAGAAGCTGCTCGGGTACCAGCTTCAGCGCGCCCCCTTCGATCCGGCGGCGATGCAAAACCCGAGTCAAAGTCTGCCGCACACTCACGTCGGCGTTTATCCGCAAAAGCAAAAGGGGCTGAACTACGTCGGCGTCGCCGTGCCCGTCGGCCACATCTCGCCGAAGCAGATGATCCGCGTCGCCGAGATCGCCGACCTCTACGGTTCCGGCGAAATCCGGCTCACGGTCTGGCAGAACTTTGTCATCCCGAACGTGCCCGATCATTTCGTCGAGACGGTCAAAAAGGCGCTGCGCAAAATCGGCTTCGCCACGCAGCAGTCGAACCTCCGCAGCGGTCTCATCGCCTGCACCGGCAACGCGTATTGCAAATTCGCGCAGGCCGACACGAAGGGCCACGCGCTCCAGCTCGCCGTCTGGCTCGACAAGCGCATCCAGCTCGACCAGCCCGTGAACATCCACGTCACCGGCTGCCCGAATTCCTGCGCGCAGCACTACATGGGCGACATCGGCCTCCTCGGCACGCGGGCGAAAGTGGGCGGCGAAAGTGTGGACGGCTACCACGTCTTTGTCGGCGGCGGCTTCGGCGCGAACCAGGCCGTGGGCCGGCAGGTTTTCAACGCGATTGATTTTGAAAGCCTCCCACCGCTCCTCGAAAAAATGCTCCGCGGTTACCTTCGCCACCGCACCGACGGCGAAACTTTCCAAGCCTTCACCGCGCGCCACGACCTCAATATGCTCCAGGCGATTTTTTCCAATGAGGAGTGAAGCCAGCCCATGAAGCTTCCGAACCGAGGAGCCCTCATCGCGGGCGTGGTACTCACGGTCGCGACTGCGGCGGGAATCGCCGTCGGCTCCACCGGGATGCGGCATTTCGATCCGGCGCTCACCGGCTACGCGATCGGCGCGCTCATGGCGGCCTTCGCGGTCGGCTGGCGCTTCGCGGTGTGGGCGCAGCGGCCGCCGTCGCGGATGTATTTCCGGCGCGGCATTGAGCTGTTTTTCCGGCGCGCATGCGGGCCGCAGCATGCGGAGAAAAGGACCGCGCCCGCGATGGCCGTGCCGCACGGCGCGGGGACGCTGGGCTACGCGCTTGCGCGCAATTTCGTCGCGCAGGATTTCATCCGGCGGCGCGGCGGCTACCGCTGGATCATGCACCTATGCCTCTCGGGCGGCTGCACGCTGGCCTTTGCGATCACCTTTCCGCTCGTCTTCGGCTGGATTCATTTCGAGTCGTTCGCCGACAACGCGGAGATGTATCGCGTCGCCGCATTCGGCGTGAACGTGGACAGCTTCAGCGTTCACAGTTTCAAGGCATTCATGATGTTCAATCTGCTGAACATCTCCGCGATCCTCGTGCTCGCCGGGCTCGCGATGGCGGGCTGGCGGCGCTTCACCGATCCGGGCGAACGCGCGACGCAGAGCTTCGCCGAGGACATCGTGCCGCTGCTGCTCATCCTCGCGGTCACAGCCACGGGGCTCGCGCTTACGGTGAGCTATAAATTTCTCGCCGGTCACGGTCACGGCATCTGGGCGGTCGTCCACATGGTCAGCGTCGTCGCGCTGCTGCTCTACATCCCGTTTGGAAAACTCTTCCACATGTTCCAGCGCACCTGCTCGCTGTGCGTGAGCCGTTACAAAAAGGTCGGCGCCGCCGGGCCGCGCGCGCACTGCCGACGCTGCGGCGGGGACTTCGCGAGCCAGATGCATGTCGATGATCTCAAAACCGTGCTCGACGAACTCGGCTTCAACTACCGCTTCGCCGGCGCGCAGGGCGAAGTGCATTACCAGGACATCTGCCCCGCGTGCCGCCGCGGGCTGCTGGCGCTCAACCAAGGCCGGTCCATCGGTCGCTGACTTATGGCCACGCTCACTTTACCCGAGGGAAAATACATCGAGATGTACGGCCCGACGCTGGCTCACACGCCCGCGGGCGGCTGGAATAACGGCGAGCCGGACAAGCTCGTGAAGACGCACTGCTGCTTCTGCGGCGTGCAGTGCGGCATCCAGCTCAAGGTCAAAGACAACAAGGTCATCGGCTTCGAGCCGTGGGAAGAATTCCCCGTCAACCAAGGCAAGCTCTGCCCGAAAGGCGTGAAGCGTTACATGCAGAACGACCACCCCGACCGGCTGCTCACGCCGCTCATCCGCAGTGCGGAAGGCTTTCGCGCAGCGGGCTGGTACGAAGCGATGACGAGCACGGCCAAGTCGATCAAAGAAATCCAGGCCAAGTACGGCAAGGACGCCTTCGCATTTCTCGGCGGTGCCTCGATGACGAACGAGAAGGCTTACCTTAACGGCAAGTTCGCCCGCATCGCGCTCCAGACCGCGAACATCGATTACAACGGACGCCTCTGCATGGTCGCCGCGGGCTCGGCGAATCGCATGGCCTTCGGCGTGGATCGCGCGGCGAATCCGTGGAGCGACATCCCGCTCGCGAAGGTCATCATCCTCACCGGCACGAACCTCGCCGAGTGCTTCCCGATCCTCACCGACTACGTCTGGCGGGCTCGCGATGCCGGCGCGAAAATCATTGTCATCGACCCGCGCATCACGCCCATCGGGCGCACCGCCGATTTGTTTTTGCCCGTGCGTCCGGGCCGCGACAGCGCGCTCGCGAATGGCATTCTGCATGTGATGATCGAGCGCGGTTGGCTCGACGAAAATTTCATCGCCGAGCATACGAACGACTTCGACAAAGTGCGCGAACTCGTGAAGCGCTACACGCCGGAGGTGACGGAGAAAATCACTGGCGTCCCGGCGAAAAGCATCATCGCCGCGGCGGAGATGTGGGGTCCGGCGGAAACCTCGATGCTGCTGCACGCGCGGGGCATCGAGCACCACACGAAGGGCACCGAGAACGTGCTCACTTACATCAACCTCGTGCTCGCCACGGGCCGCATCGGCAAGCCCGGCTGCGGCTATGGCACCATCACCGGCCAGGGCAATGGACAAGGTGGACGCGAGCACGGGCAGCGGTGCAACCAGCTCCCCGGCGGGCGCGACATCAGCAAGCCGGAGCACCGCGAATTCATCGCGGAATTTTGGGGAATCCCCGAGCCGGAGCTGCCGAAGGTGGGGCTCACCGCATGCGAGATCATCGACGCGATCGAGCGCGGTGAAATCAAAGGACTGCTCTCGATCAGCTTCAACCCGCTCGTCTCCATCCCCGACTCCGAGCGCACGCGCAAGGCGCTCGAGAAGCTCGAGTTTTTTGCGTGCATCGACTTCTTCCTCAGCGAGACCGCGCGCTACGCCGATGTGGTGCTCGCGGGCTCTTTGCAGGAGGAGGACGAGGGCACCGTGACGACCGGCGAAGGCCGCTGCGTGCGGCTGCGCAACTCGGTCAGCCCGCCCGAGAATGCGCGCGTGGACTGGAAAATCATCTGCGAACTGGCCGAGCTGCTCGGCAAAGAAAAGTTCTTCAAATACAAAAACGCTGGGGAGATTTTCACCGAACTCAC
>JANXSB010000577.1 GCA_025352865.1 Chthoniobacter sp.
CGGACAGCGTCGCCCGTGGGACTGACGGTTGGCGTGGGGCGTCTTGTTTTCACATCCGAAACGGATTTCTCGATTTTGAAACCATCGCGTTCCATGACGGCTGATCGGAGGCGGAACGGCACGCCGCCACAGTGTAGGCGAGAGAAAGTTTGAAGAGTTTTTGAGACGGCAGGAACCGTGGCACGGGGGGCGCTAAGAGATTATGGAGATTATAATAATCACACTCCATATGAAACAAGTCCTCTCCTCCCTCGCCGCCCTCTTCCTCGCCCAGCTCACGGCTTCCGCCGTTGTCGATCTCGGTTCGACGATCAGCCGCACACCTTACGAAGCCTACATGGGCCCTGTGAAACAAGTCCTCGGATCGCTCCACGGCACAGCTCCAGACATGGGGCGCGTCGGTGCCCTCATGCGCCAGGGCCGCGGCTTTCGCTACGCGCATACCGATCCTTTCAACCCCGCTCTCCCCAGCGAGACCGCCGCGCATCGCGTGGGCGACTGCAAGGATAAGGCGCTGTGGCTCTGCGACCAGCTTCAGGACCCGAGCGCCCGCTTCGTCATTGGCAAAATGAAACGCGGCAATCGCATCAGCCATGCGTGGGTCATGTGGCAGGGAGAGGGACGCTGGTGGATCCTCGACTGCACGATGAACGCCCGCGCCATTCCCGCAGACAGTGTCGGACCGGACGACTACGTGCCGCTCTATTCCTACAGCAAAAACACCGCCTTCCGTCACACCGGCGACACCAGCGCGGTGGCGAGCGTGGCTGGCAAGTCGAAGGCTCCGGTCGCGTCGAAGACCCCGGCTACGGCGAAGGCTCCGGTGGCCTCCAAGGGTGACGGCCGGCTAGCGGCGAACTAAGCGGGAACGATTTTTCATGGGCTACGGGGCGCTCGGATCGAAAGGCCCGGGCGCTTCGTATTTTTCGCCACGGTGCGCGGGAGTGGCATCGCCGGTGGCGCTGTGGCAGGGTTCGCGAAATGCGTTTCCTCCCGATCATTTTCCTCATCCTCGCCGCACCGGTTTTTGCGGGTGAAAGCGCGCCGCTGAAAACGAAGAACATTCTTTTCATCACGACCGACGGACTGCGCTGGCAGGAGGTTTTCCGTGGGGCCGAGGAGGCGCTGATGAACAAGGCCAGCGGCGGCGTGCCGAGCGAGGCGGCGCTGCGCGAGCAGTTCTGGGCGGAGACGCCGGAGGCGCGGCGTGCGCTAGTGATGCCGTTTGTGTGGAGCGGGATCGCACAGCACGGACAGCTTTTTGGAAACCGTGACGCGGGGAGCGAGGCGGGCGTGATGAACGGAAAAAATTTCTCGTATCCCGGATACAGCGAGTTTCTCACCGGCCATGCCGACGAGCGGATCAAGAGCAACAAGCCGATTCCGAATCCAAACGTGAACGTGCTCGAATGGCTGCTCGGGCGGACGGGCTTTGCGGGGAAAGTCGCGGCCATCAATGGCTGGCAGGTGCTGCCCGCGATCCTCAATCGCGACCGCTCGCAGATTCCGATGTGGACGCCGGGCGTAAAGGACGCGCGCGACCTCGACTTCCCGCGCAAAGCCGAACTCGAGGCGCTCGCCGCCAACATCATCCAGCCGTGGCCGGACGAGCATTTCGACGCCTTCGTTTTCGCCGCCGCGAAAGACTACCTCGCCGCTGCGAAGCCGCGTGTGCTCTACGTGAATTTCGGCGAGCCGGACGAGTGGGCGCACGCCCAGCGCTACGACCGCTATCTCGCCAGCACGCGCAACGTCGATCGCTGGGTGCGCGAGCTTTGGGAAACGGTGCAGTCCATTCCCGAAATGCGCGGCACGACCACGCTCATTTTCACCACCGACCACGGACGCGGAAACGCGGAGCTGTGGACGAGCCACGGCGAAAAAATCGCCGACTCCGGCCAGATGTGGATCGCCGTGCTCGGCCCCGACACGCCGCCGCTCGGCGAGCGGAAAAACTGCGCGCCCATCTGGCAGGCGCAGACCGCCGCCACGCTCGCATGCCTGCTCGGCGAGGATTACCGCGCCGCTGTGCCCGAGGCCGCGGAGCCGCTGGCGGAAGTTTTTCCGCAGTGACTGGGGAGGCGGCTTTCCAGCCGCCGCGAAGTTTTCGCCACGGATCTCGGCGGCTGGAAAGCCGCCGCTCCCAGTTGGCCCTACTTGTCGTCAGGATTCAGCGCCTTGAAGGCGAGGCCGGCGACGAGCCCGCCTGCGAGCTCGGCGGCGATATGGATCCAGATTTGCGAGAAGTCCCGGAGCTTCATGACGGCGGCACCGATAGCGACGGCGGGATTGAAAGCTCCGCCGGAGATGCCGCCGACCGCAAACGCACCGGCCATCACCGTCATGCCGATCGCGAGGCCGTAGAAGGAATTGCCCGCCGTGCCTTTCGCCGTGGCGACGTTTACAACCACATAGGCCAGCGCAAATGTGAAGAGGAACTCCGCGACGAAGATGACGGGGACGTTTTGCACGATCGGCGGTTCACCGCTTTTGCCGGTTAGAAACATGGCGGTGAATGCCGCTGCAATGCCCGCCGCGACCTGTGCGATCCAGTACGGCACCACGTTCTTCGCCTCGCATTTGCCGCGGATGAAAACGGCGAGCGTGACCGCGGGGTTGAAGTGCGCGCCGGAGATGTGGCCGCCGGCGTAAATCATGACCATCAGCGCCGCGCCGATGGCGAGCGGCGGGATGACGCCTGCCGCACCGGGGATGACGGTACAGCCGATGGTGAGGACGAGAAAGAAGGTGCCGATGAATTCTGCGATGTATTTTCTCATGGGTGGGTTTGGGATGTGGGTTGGTTGCGTGTGAGCCCGCGGAAAATGCGGAAGCGGGCGCGCGGATGTCGAGCTTGAATCGGCGCGGAGGCCGGGCATCGTGCGCGCGTGTCCCGCCTTCTCGCTCCCGCCCTCCTCGCCGTGCTCACCGTTTTTCTCCGTGCCGCCGACTGGCCGGAATTCATGGGGCCGACGCGCGATCAAGTCTCCGCCGAGACCGGGCTCGTGGACACGCTTTCGCTTTCCGGCCCGCCGCTGGTCTGGGAAAAGGCCGTCGGCAAGGGCTACAGCGCACCGAGCGTGCGGGACGGGAAGCTGGTGGTGCATCATCGGCTGGCGCGCGAGGAGATCGTCGAGGCGTGCGATGCAAAGAGCGGACTGACGCTGTGGAAATACGCGTATCCCTCGGACTACCGCGATCCCTTTGGTTACAACAACGGCCCGCGCTGCACGCCGCTGCTCACGGCGGATCATTGCTTCACGTACGGCGCGGAGGGCGTGCTGCTGTGCCTCGACATGGTGACGGGAAAAAAGGTCTGGCAGCGCGACACGACGAAGGACTTCGACGTGCCCGAGGCGTTCTTCGGCGCGGGCAGTTCGCCCATTTTGGAAGACGGCCTGCTCATCGTGCAGGTCGGCGCGCAGCTCAATTCGGGTGTCGTGGCGTTCGATGCGGCGACGGGAAAAACGGTGTGGGAAAACGTGGGCGAGAAATCGTGGAACGGCGTGCCGATGACCGCGTGGCCGGGCAGCCGGGGTGTGGAGTGGAATCGCACGGACCCGCGCTTTGAAAAGCAGGCCAGCTATTGCACGCCGGTCGCGGCGACGATCCGCGGGCAGCGCCATATCCTCGTCTGCACGCGGCAGGGGCTCGTCTCGCTCGACCCGAAAACGGGCGCGGTGAATTTCTCGTTTTGGTTCCGCGCGCGGCAGGATTCCACGGTCACGGCGATGACGCCGGTGGTGCAGGACGACCTCATCCTGCTCTCGAACGCGTACTACAAAACCGGGGCCGTTTGTCTCCGCGTGAAAGCGGGTGGCAAAGCCGTGGAGGAAGTCTGGCGCGGGCTGCAGCTTGAGGTGCATTGGACGCGGCCCGTTTTGGAAAAGGGCATGCTCTACGCCTTCACCGGACGCAACGAACCCGACGCGCATTTCCGCTGCGTGGAGCTGGCGACGGGCGACGTGAAATGGGATCGCGAGGAAGGCTGGCCGAACGGGGGGCACGCGAAACTCGGCGAGGGCGATAAGCCGCCGGACGTCTTCGGTCGCGGCTCGGCCATCCTCGCGGATGGGAAATTGATCGTGCTCGGCGAGGCGGGGCTGCTCGGACTTTTCAAACCGAATCCGGACAAAATCGAGGAACTCGCGCGCTGGCAGGTGCCGCAGATGCGCTACCCGTGCTGGGCCGCGCCGGTGCTCGCGAACCGGCTTCTCTACTTGCGCGACGAGGACCACCTCGTCTGCTACGACCTCGCGAAGTGAACGTGCGCTGCCTTTGGTTCATCGCTGTGATCGCGCTGGCCGCGCCCGCTTTCGCGGCGAAGACGGATGACGCGGCAAAGGACGCGAAGCAGCGCGCGGCTCAGACGGAGTTTTTGCGCGGGCCGATTATCAGCATCGCCTTCGAGGTGAAGGACGCCGACATGGAGGCGCTGCGAAAGAATCCGCGGCAATATGTCGAAGGCGTGATGAAGGTGGGCGAGCAAACGTGGAAAGGCGTGGCGCTGAAACTCAAGGGCGCGGAGGGCAGTTTCCGGCCTGTGGATGAAAAACCGTGCTTCACGCTGAACCTCGACAAATACAAGGGCGCGGA
>JANXSB010000655.1 GCA_025352865.1 Chthoniobacter sp.
CGTCGAAATCCGTGCTCAGGAGTTTGATGGGAGAGTTGAGGGTTGAGAGTTTAGTGTTGAGCGACGATGAGTCTGGCATGCGAGCGCGCACGGTATGCCGCGTCACTCAACACTCAACAATCATCACTCAACTTTCTGCCCCAATGAAAAGCGCCTACGAACTCGCCATGGAACGCCTCGAAAAACAGGCTCCCTCCCAGACCCTCACCGCGAAGCAGAAAGCCGCCATCGCCGACCTCGAAGCCACCGCCAAAGCGAAGATCGCCGAGCACGAGCTTTTCCTCAAAGGCCAGATCGAAAAAGCTCTCGCCGCCGGCAAATACGAGGACGTGCTCCAGCACGAGCAGCAGCTCGCCCATGAAATCCGCCGCGTGAACGAGGACTGCGAGGCGAAGAAGGAAAAAGTCCGCGCCTCGTAGCCGCCTCGCTCCCTTGCCCACAGAAATTTTCATGCGTCCAGCGGTGCACCGGCAGCAATGAAGGCGGGCGCTCCGGTGCTGGCTTGGGTGCTGGGTTTCGCGCTTACCGTGGCGCTCGCTCGCATCTCGCTGCCACCCGCGGAACTGCCCTCGACCGTCCGGGAAAAACTCACGCATCTCGCCGCGCATGCGGACGAGTACGACGCCATTTTCGTCGGTTCGAGCCGCATCCAAAATCACGTCATGCCCAGCCTCTTCGACCCACTGGTCGCCGCGCGCGGGCTCCCGATGAAATCCTTCAACGCCGGCGTCGCCTCCATGCACACGCCTGAGGACGGGTGGCTGCTCGATCACCTGCTCGCGCGCAAACCCGCGCGCCTGCGCTGGGTTTTTCTCGAGATCGATTTTTTTCAGACCGAAATGAAGGACGACCAGAAAGGCACGCTCCGCAGCATTTACTGGCACGACGCGCCGCGCTTTTGGCAGCTCTGCCGCCGGCTCGTCGTGACCGAAAAAGGCGGGTTCCGCGATCAGTTGGCCGACCTTTTCGCGCGGCTCCGGGACTTCATCGACCACCTCGCCGCCTTTTGCCAGCGCGGCACGGAACTCGGCCGCGGGGCCGTGCTTTTCGACCGCTGGCGGCTCTCGTCCGGCCCCGAGCCCATGGACTGGGAAAAGCTCGGCGAGCATGGCGACGGCTGGCTGCCCACGACCCACGACGAACTGCGCGATGAGCGCACGCTCAACATGCTCGACACCAGCGGAGGCAAAGGAAAACGGGCGCTGCCGAAAGCGAACCAATCCAATCGCGTGAGCCAGAAAATCCTCGGGGAAACCATCGCCCGGATCACCCGCGCGGGTGCCGTCCCCATCCTCGTCATCCCGCCGCGCACGCGCTCGTTTTACTTCGTCCCCTCCGCGGAAAATGCGCGCCTCGCGAGCGTCATCAATCTTTGCGATCCCGCAAAATATCCGGCGCTCTACGACCTGAAATACCGCGTCGATACCTCGCATCTCAATGCCGCCGGCGCGGAGGTTTTCACCCGCACCATGGCCGACCGCTTTTTGGAAATCGCTCATCGCCCATCAACGGATTCCGCCGCACCCGCCGAAGAATCGCCGCGGCCATGAGGCCGAGTGTGCGGTGGAAAATTGCCCATCATCCGGCCTTGCTCCGCGTCCCCTGCTCCGTCACACGATGGGAGCGAATGATGAACCTCAACGCCTTCCTCCACCGCGCATGGCCGAAATCGTAAGCACCCCGCAGAACCCGCCGCGCCTGCGTGCGGCGGCCTTTCACGCGGCGTGGATTCTTCTGCTGCTCTGCGCCGCGTGGGGGCGGTTTTCCCTGCCGCTGACGCCGGCCATCGACAAGGACTTTGGCGGCTACCTCCATCCCGCGCTCGGCGCGCTGACCGGGCACAGTTTCGCGCATGCCGAGGGGCGCGCGATTTTGTATCCGGGCCTCGTCTATGCGCTGCTCGCGGTCTTCCGCGACTTCCGCGCGATCACCGTCTTCCAGCACACGCTCGGTCTCGCCACCGGACTGCTCCTGCTCGCGACATGGTGCGCGGCGGTGCGCGCATTGCGCACGCCGCGCTGGCTCTGCGATCTCGCGGGGCTCGTGATGTTCGCCGTGTTTCTTTTCACCCCGCAGCCCATCCAGTTCGAGTTCCTCATCCGGCCCGATGTGATCTGTCCGTTCTTCGCCGCGCTCAGTTTTTTTCTGCTCGTGCGCTTTCTCGTCGCGTGGCGGGTGGAGAAAAATTCGCGCGCCATGTTTGGCTTCGCCGTCGCCGCGGTCTTTGTCTCCTTCATCCTGCCGAGCCTGAAGCCGAGCTACTGGCTCAGCTCCCTCTTCACGACCATCCCGGTGTGGTGCGCGCTTTTCGACCGGCGGGAAAAACCCGCGCGCCGCCTGCTCATGGCTGCGCTCCCGCTCGCCGCCGTCTGGCTGCTGCTCCTCCTGCCCGAGCGGCTCTCCTCGCGCGGCGATACGGGCAGCGCCACTTTTTTGCCCGAGTCGCTCTTCA
>JANXSB010000669.1 GCA_025352865.1 Chthoniobacter sp.
GTGGGCTCGGTGGCGCGGAGGAAAGTGGGCAGGCTGTCGATTTTGAAAGTGCCCGCGCCGAAGGGTTCGAGGCCGATGCCCGCGCGCTGGAGCACGTCGAGATTACGGCTCAGCCAGTCGCCATCGCGCGGGCTGACAGAAAGCGTGAGCGGCAGGAGCAGGCGCTGGCCGGGCACGCCCTGCTGCTCCATGCGCCGCTTCATTTCCTCGAAAAGGATGCGCTCGTGCGCGGCGTGCTGATCCACGAGCACGAGGCCGCCGGCGTTTTCCATGAGGACGTAGAGTTTGCCGAGCACGCCGAGGATTTTGAAATCGCGGGCGGTGTTGAGGGGCGGGGGTTCGCTTGCCGGAGTTGTGCCCGCGGGAGTGGGCTGTGGATTGGGCGTTGGAGGTTCGGCCCCGCGCAGCAGTGCCGACTCCAAGGGCAGCGTGCTCCAATCTTTCCGCAGCGCCACCTGCTCGCTCGCCGGAATGAGCGGCAGCGTTTCGTCTGGCGTGAAAACCGGCGCGCTCGGCTCGGCGCGAAACGTCCGCGACCAGCTCGCACGATCACTTTCCAGCGCCACGCGCACGGCTTCGACGACCGCCTCGCGCACCCACGCGGCGTTGCGGAAACGCACCTCGCGTTTCGCGGGATGCACGTTCACATCGACCTCAGCGGGATCCATCTCGATGAACAGGAACGTCACCGGATGCTGCCCTTTCATCAGCGCGGTGTGGTAGCCCTCGCGCAGGGCAAAATTGATCGTGCTGTTCTCGACCGCGCGGCCATTGAGGAAGACGAGCTGCTGCGCGCGGGAGGAGCGGCTGACGCCGGCCTTGCCGATGAGCCCGCGGATCGAAATCGCGTCGGTCGCGAACTCCGGCAGGTCGAGCAATTCCGCGGCCAGCGCCGCGCCGCACAGGTCGCGAACCCGCTCCCGCAGATGATTCGCGGGCGGGAGTTGATACACGACACGCTCGTCATTCACGAAAGCGAAAGCGATTTGCGGATGCCCGATCGCCTGCAGATGAAGCTGGTGCTCTACATGGCTCGACTCGGTGTTTTCGGTGCGCAGAAATTTCCGCCGCGCGGGGAGATTGTAGAAAAGCGAGCGCACTTCGATCTGCGTGCCGGGCGCGTCGCCGCCGTCGCGAACGCTTTCGATTTTGCCCGCATTCACGATGACCTCGGTGCCGGCGAGCGCGTCGCGTTCGCGCGTGGCGAGGCGGAAGCGCGAGACGCTGGCGATGCTCGGCAGCGCCTCGCCGCGAAAGCCGAGCGTGTGGATGGCCGCGAGATCGTGGCCCGTGCGGATTTTGCTCGTGGCGTGCCGTTCGAGACAAAGCAGCGCGTCGTCGCGGTCCATGCCGGAGCCGTCATCGACCACGCGGATGTAGGAGATGCCGCCGCGCCGGATCATCACCTCGATACGTGTGGCACCCGCGTCGATGGAGTTTTCCACCAGCTCCTTCACCACGCTCGCGGGCCGCTCCACGACCTCGCCCGCGGCCACTTGGCTGGCAACGGTTTCGGAAAGGAGGGCGATGCGGGACATGGGCGCGAAGTGTCGGGTGACAGGTGACAGGTGACAAGTGCGCGCCGTGCGGGAACCGACAATGTTTGTCGCGAGGTTTTATTTTTTAACGCAGAGACGCGGAGGCGCAGAGGGTGCAGAGATTTTCAGGATCACGCTCACTCCCAATCTTCTCTGCGTCCTCTGCGTCTTTGCGTCTCTGCGTTGAAAAAAACGCGGCTGTCTGGCGGCTGCCCCACCTGCCACTTGTCGCTTGGCACCGTCTGCGCGGCGACTTACTTTCCCGCCATGATCCACGTCACCGATGCCGCTTTTGCGCAGCTCCAAACCATCGTCCGCGAGCAGGACGACCAGACCAAAGGGCTGCGGATTCTCGTCGAAAACGGAGGCTGCGCCGGAATGCAGTATGGCATGGGACTCGATCATGCGAAGGAGGGTGACGAGATTGTGGAGCGCGACGGCTTGCGGGTCATCATCGACGCGGAGAGCGCGCATTTTCTCAAGGGCTCGACCATCGACTACGCTGACGATCTCGCGGGCTCCGGCTTCCGCATTCAGAATCCGAACGCCGCGCGGAGCTGCGGCTGCGGCACCTCGTTTGAACCCGCCGCGGCCGAAGCCGGCGCGCACCAACATTGATTTTCCGGGCAGCGCATCCGCGCTTCCGGCTTTCCCAAAATGGCTGACGATTTCTACGGTTACGACGACGACGGCGACGAGCCGAAGGGCCGCGACAATCTTTTCCTCTGGACGGTTTTCATCCTCCTGCTCATCGGTCTGGCCTTCGCGTGCTGGCTCGGGAGCTTTTACATTTTCGGCCACCCGGAGCGGCCGGCGTCGTATAAATTTCTCAAGAAAATCGGCAAGGTCGAAGCCCCGCAGCGCTTTGAGGTCACCGCCGCGCCGCAGGGCGAATTCCTCACGGCGCAAAAACTTTTCGAGCGTTACGGCAGGATGACGCGGCTGGAGTTGGAGGAAGAAAACGCGGAGCTCCTGCGCGGCTACATCAAGAACTATCGCGAGACCAAAAAGCTGATCGGCTATGTGATCGGGCGGTTCGTCATTCTCGATGCGCGTGATTTGAAAAAGACGGACGTTTTCCCGACGGGCGTCGTCGCGCTCGCGCAGGCGGCGGAGTTTCCGCAGGTCGTCATCGAGCACGTTTATACCTCGTCGCCGCGCCATGTGCCCGCGCTGCGCACGCTGCTCCAGACCGGGCTGGACATGAAGATCGAGAAGACCAACGACCTCTCCGCGCTCATCCATGTCGAGCGGATGCCGGACGGGCATATGCAGTTCACGGTCGTGCCGCTGCTCTACGGCACCTATGCGCTGAAGCAGGGCGTGGGCACCTTCAGTCTCGAGCCGCCGGCGGAGCTGAACATGGAGCCCGGCCTGCCCGTGATCAAAGCGCAGGCGTTTCAGGACGGGCTGAAAAAATTTGCCGAATACCGCCGCACGCATCACCTCGCGAGCGCCGAGTCCACGGACGACAACTCTCCGCCGGTGCCGACGCCGGAGCTCGTCCGTGTGGATACCGTGCAGCCGGGAACGGCGGTTCCGCTGACGGGCGCAATGCCTCCCGTGCCGGTGGCGACGCCGATTGCGATGACCGGCAAGGCGACGCCACGTCCTCCGACCGCGACACCGCCGATCGCGGTCGCGATGCTCAATCCGCCGCGGCCCGCCGCCACGCCGCTGCCGCCGGTCGCCACTCCACCGGTGAAAATGTCGCCGACCGGCGTGCCGCTCCAGCCCTTCATCGCGGCGCAGCGCGATCCGAACATGCCGACGACCGGCGGCTCGTGGCGCATGTATGCCGCTGGCAAAGTGCCGCCGGCCCGTGCCGTTACTTCCGCCGAGGCGGGTGATCTCGCCGATCGCGGCGAACTCGGCGACCGGATTTATTTGCACGGCGAGTTTCGCGTCACGGCATCGGGGGAAAACCGCGCCGTGCTGCGCGAACGGGCCGCAGGAGCGGATCCCGCGGTGGCGGGCGCGGCGCGCATCATCGTGGAATATCCGGCGGGTGCGGTTCCGCCCGCGGAAAATTCCACCTTTGTCCGCGACGCCGCGCGCCCGTTTGAAATCCGCGACGTGCGCCGCGGTGCGGACGGCCAGGTGAACATCTACGTGCGCGAGATCATTCAGCCGTAGCGTCGGCACGCGTCCGAAAGTTTTCTCCACACCGCCCATGCCGCTCGCCGCTTTTCCGAAATGCTTTCTCGACGCCATGTGCGTGGAGAAAACGATGACCGTCGAGGACTGGATCGGACGCGTGGCGGCGGAGTTGGATGTGGACGGGCTGGAGTTTTACTGGGGCTTCACGCCGCGCGATGCCGCGGAGATCGCGCGCGTGCGGGGCCTGATCGAAGCGCGCGGACTGGTGATGCCGATGATGTGCTACTCGCCGGATTTCACGCAGCCCGATGCCGCGGCGCGGGCGCGCGAGGTGGAAAGTGAAAAACGCGTGATCGAAGTGACCGCGCAGCTCGGCGGACGCCTCTGCCGCGTGCTCAGCGGGCAGCGGCGACCCGAGGTGTCGATTGAAGATGGTGTGAAGATGGCGGCGGATTGCATCACGGAACTGCTTCCGCACGCGGAGAAATGCGGCGTCACGCTCATCCTCGAAAACCATTACAAGGACGGCTACTGGGACTTCCCTGAGTTTGCACAGAAGCGCGACGTTTTCCTCCAGCTCCTCGCCGCCATCCCGCGCAGCCCGTGGTTCGGCGTGAACTACGACCCGTCCAACGCCATCGTCGCCGGAGATGACCCGCTGCAACTGCTCGACGACGTGCTCGACCGCGTTGTCTCGATGCACGCGAGCGACCGTTATTTCGAGGGCGGCACCATCGAGGATTTGCAAAAGCTCGGCGGTCACCAGGGCTACGCGAGCATCCTCAAGCACGGCATCATCGGGCGCGGCCTGAACGACTACGACGCGATCTTCTCCCGCCTCGCGCGCGCCGGCTTCACCGGCTGGATCAGCATCGAGGACGGCAACGATCCCGCAGTCGGCATGGAGCACCTCCGGCTCTCCGCCGAGTTCCTCCGCGCGAAAATGAAACAGCACGGACTCCCATGAAAACCATCGTTCAAATCTCCCTCGACGTGACCGACATCGCCGAAGCGCTCGACACCGCCCGCATGGCGCGGCGTGCGGGCGTGGACTGGCTGGAGGCGGGCACGCCGCTCATCATCGCCGAGGGCATGCACGGCGTGCGCGCGTTGCGCGCGGAGTTTCCCGGCGTGCCGATTGTGGCCGATTTGAAAACGATGGACGGCGGCTGGCTCGAGGCGCAGATGATGGCGCAGGCGGGCGCGACGCACGTCGTGGTGATGGAGCGCGCGCATCCCGAGACGATCAAGGTCGTCGTCAAAGCCGGGCGCGATTTCGGCGTGAAAGTGATGGGCGACAATCTCGGCGCGCCCGACATGGTCGCGAGTGCGCGGCGGCTCGAAGACCTCGGCTGCGACTTCGTCATCCACCACATCGGCTACGATGAAAGACGCGGCATCGTCGCC
>JANXSB010000691.1 GCA_025352865.1 Chthoniobacter sp.
GGTCGAAAATCACGAGCGACGAACTTTGCGCCGGTGCCGTCAGATCGGCGACTTCGATCCGGCTGTCTGCCAGGAGCCGCCGCACGCACCACGGGTGCTCCGTCGCTTCCGCGCTTTGGTCCAGCGAAGTCACGACGCGCACTTTTCGCCGCGGATCATCGGCGATGAAGAGCGCCATCGTTTCGACGGAATGGCACATGTCGGGCTGGAAAAAAGTGACCGGCAAAGATTCGGTGTTCATGCTGGGGCTGGTTTGTATCGCGCTCTACCGGTCGCGGCGGCGTAGGCTTCGAGGCAGTGGTCCGCGACCCGCTCCCACGAAAAAGTCCGGGCAAAAGCGACGCAATCCCCGGCGGCAAAGCGGACCTCCCGGGCGAGAAAACTGCGGAGGCGTTTTTCGATTTCCCCGGCGGTCGCCTGCTCCGCAAACATGCCGCTCACGCCTTCATGCACCGCCTCGACCGCGCCGCCGATGCGGGCTGCGAGCACCGGCGTGCCGCAGGCCGCCGCCTCGAGATAGGCGAGGCCAAAGCCTTCGTACGCGACGGCGGTCGCGGACGTGGTGAGAATGAAAAGATCGCTGGCGAGGAGATGGTGGCGGAGTTCCGACGCGTCGATGAAGCCGGTGAAAGTTACGCGGTCGCGCAGGCCGAGTTCATCGGTGAGTTTTTCCAGCGAGGGACGGAGGTAGCCGTCGCCGACTACGGTGTAGCGGAAATCGAAAGTCTCGCGCAGTCGGCCGAGAGCCTGGAGGACGAGAGGCACATTCTTGTGCGGTTCGGCGAGGCGGCAGACGGTGATCAGGCGCATGGGGCCGGCGGCCCGTGGTGGGCGCGCGGCGGACAGGTATTCCGCCGCCACTCCGACCATGGCTGCGGAGGTTTTGCCACGGCACGCGGGATGGGTGCGGAGGAAGAGCTGCTCGGTGAATTTGCTGTTGGTGAAGATGTGCGCGGCGCGCGGCAGCGCGCGTTTGACCAGCGCCCAAGTCAGTTTGTCGCCGAGCCAGCGATCGGCATTGCTGCCAAACGGCAGGCGGAGGCGCTTGCGGAAATCGAGGCGCGCGACGGGTTGGTACGGCGCGAGAAAATCATTACCGTGAACCGTCACGAAGACCGGTGAAGTTTCGAGTGCCATCCACGAATAGGCGGCGTTCAACGCATGCCAGACATCCATCGGGCCGCGGCGCAGGATGTGGCGGTCGAGGCGGCGGCGAAGACCCAGTGCGGGCTCGATGTGAAAGTCCGTGGTTTTCAACTCGCCCTCCGCATGCGGGCTGGTAAAGACCGCCACCTCATGACCGCGCCGAGCCAGTGCCTGCGCAAACTCGAAGGCGTAGGTTTGGACGCCGCCTTTTTCGGGCGGAAACTCCGGTGAGACGATGCCGATTTTCATGCCGCAAAATGTCCCCGTCGGAGCACCTCCAGAAAACCTCCCCGCACGAGTTCGCGGAGACCTTCGCCGTACATGAGGTGGCGGGCCGGTCCGCAGTAATGCCGCGAGGGCGTTTCGGGGCGGCGCGCACCCATGCGGACATCGTATTCCGCGGGGAGCATGCGAAAGCCAAAGCGTGCGGAGCAGAGGGCGGCGAGGGTTTGCTCGATGACGTACTGATTTTTGAAGATGTTGGGCAGGGCGAGGAATTCCTCGATCCACGCGAGGGGCGCAGAGCCGCGATGGATCAGGCCGAGTCCGTAGTTGATGAGCGGGGGAAGCGAAAAACCGAGGGGCGGTTGCGCGTCTTCCGAGGCGAAGCTGTAGCCGTACCGCCAGTCCTGGTTCAGGCTGTTGTGGCGGCACCCGGGATCGGCGATGAGCGCGAGCAGCGCCGCGGGTCGGGCAAAAAAAAGAATGTCGCTGTCGAGCAGCAGCATCCGGTCTGCCTCGAGGTAGGCGTGAAAGTCGAAGAGCTTGAGGGTGAATCGGTTTTCGGCGCGGAGGGAGCGGCTGCGCGGGTAGTCCGCCAGGAGCGGTTCGACGCGCGCATCAGCCGCGGCGCGCGAGATGAGGCGGGCGGCGGGAAAGGCCGTGCGCAGATGCTTGCAGGCTTTTTCCGGCAGTGTGCCGTCATCGTGGATGCACAGCGCGAAGCGGCAGCCGGACCAGTGGTAAAAGGTTTTTAGCGCCCAGAGGAGATTCAGCCAGTCATCGGCGGAAGTGAGGACATGGATTTCGCAATGCGGATCGTCAGTGTGCTCGAAAGGAGCGGTGTGGAGAATCGCCGGACGGACGAAATCCCGGTAGTAGGCGACGCGCGGACCGTCCTGGAATTTCGTCTTCAGCAGGTACATAAGCCGTCCCGGCGTGAGCGGGAAAGCGGCCAGTTCGTCGCCCAGCAGGCGGGCCGGAGTCAGCATTCGGTCCATTGGCCGCGACGGTCTGTCCGGAGAATTCATTGCGGTCATTTGCCGATGAC
>JANXSB010000693.1 GCA_025352865.1 Chthoniobacter sp.
GGTCGAAAAGTTTCTTCCGCGAGTCGGCGAGCGAGGCCGCGATTTCGGCCTCGGGCTTTTTGAAAAACGCCGCCACATCGAGCGGCGAGAGACGTTGGATGAGAATGTTCGCGCCTTTGAACTCGCCCATCGGATCGCTGCCCGCGGGGGCGTTGCCCTCGGCCTCCACGCCGTACGCGCTATGGAAAATCTTCGCCGCGTCCTCGCCGAGCGCCGCGTCGATGTCCGCCTTTTTCCAAACGTAAAACGCGCCCTCGGCGTGCTCCGGCTTGCCCTGCTCGATGATGCTGTCCGCGTCCTCCGCGGAGTAGAATCCGCCGCCTTTGTCCGTCATGTCGCGGCGGACGTAATCGAGGATATCGCGCGCCACTTTCTCGTCCGCCGGATCGTGCGTGATCTGCAACGCCTCGAGATACGAGCACGCGAGCTGCGCCTGATCGTAGAGCATTTTTTCAAAGTGCGGGACGTGCCAGAATTTATCGACCGAGTAGCGGTGAAAGCCGCCGCCGAGATGATCGTGCATGCCGCCCGCGGCCATCTGGCGGAGCGTGTGGGTGGTCACAGCCAGCGCGGCCTTGCCGTCCTTCGTGTCCGCGCCTTCGCGGGCGTGGTAGCGGAGGAGAAAATTCAGCGCGACAGGCCGCGGGAATTTCGGTGCCCCACCGAATCCGCCGAACTCGTCATCGAAAGTTTGCGTGAGCTGCTTGAAGCCCGCGGCCAGCGCCTCCTTGCCCGCGGCCTCGCTTTTCGACGCGCCCGCGGCGGCGTATTCGCCGAGCGCCTTCATCGCGCCCGTCGCGGCTTCGACGACATGCTCGTGGTCGTTTTTCCACGCGTCGGCGAGACGCTGGATGACGGTCGGAAAACCGGGCCGTCCGCCGCGGTCGTCGGGCGGAAAGTAGGTGCCGCCAAAGAACGGCTGGAGGTCGGGCGTGAGCCAGACGCTCATCGGCCAGCCGCCGCCGCCGGTTGTCGCCTGCACGTAGGTCATATAGACGCGATCCACATCGGGACGCTCCTCGCGGTCCACTTTCACGCAGATGAAAAGTGCGTTCATCAGCTTCGCCGTGGCCTCGTTTTCAAACGACTCGTGGGCCATGACGTGGCACCAGTGGCAGGTCGAATAGCCGACCGAGAGGAAGATCGGTTTGCCCTCCGCCTTGGCCTTGGCAAAGGCTTCCGGGCCCCACGGATACCAGTCCACCGGGTTGTGCTGATGCTGGAGCAGGTAGGGCGATTTTTCCTTCGCGAGGCGGTTGGTGAAAGTGGTGGGCGTCACGGTGGCAGTGGGTTCGGCGGCTTGACAGGCGAGGGCGGTTGCGAGGACAAGAGCCGCGCTTTTTCCCCGCCAAAGATTTTTTATGAACAGCATCGCGCCGACCTTCGACAAGCCCGCCAACGAAAGCAAACCGCATCGCCGCTGGCTCTTCGCCTGGCTGTTTGCGCTCGTGTTTTCCGGCTGCTCGAGCGCGGTGCATGTGAAGGACACTAGCCACACGTTTCGCACCGTGGTCATCGACGCCGGACACGGCGGGCACAATCTCGGCACGACCTCGCGCTGGGGCGGCGCGGAGAAAAGCAACACGCTCGCCGTGGCGCTGCGGCTCGACCCAAAGCTGCGCGCCGCGGGCTTTCAGACCGTGCTCACGCGGAAGGGCGATTACTTTGTCGAACTCAACGAGCGCGCGGCGATTTCCAACCGGCAGGACAACGCGATTTTCGTGAGCATTCATTTCAACGAAGGTGCGCGGCGCGCGGCGCGCGGCACCGAGACGTATTACAAATCGCGGCCGTCGCGGGAGCTGGCGGAGCGGATTCAGCGCGCGGTTTCGACGCTGCCGGGCGCGTCGTCGCGCGGGGTGAAGACGGCGAATTTCCGCGTGCTGAAGCGCAATGAATATCCCGCGGTGCTCGTCGAGTGCGGCTTTCTCAGCAATCCGGCCGAGGGCTGCCGCTGCGCGACGTCGAGCTATCAGGAGATGCTCGCCGGGGCGATTGCCGGAGCGATCATCGAGCAGTGCGGGCCGCTCACGCCCGCGACCGCGGCGCGGTAGGCGCGCGGATTACTTGGCGTCGAGGCGCTTGAGGATCGCGGCTTCCATCGAGTTGATGCGCTCGTCGAGGCTACCGTCGATTTTCCGCATCCTGCCGAAGAGCGCCTTGTTATAGGCGCGCTGCGCGCTGCGGGCGTCCTCGTCGGACACAGCGCTATCGGCCTTGGCCTTGAGTTCCATGACCTCCGGGTCCGCGGCGGCTTTGGCCTTAGCCTGCTCAAAGTGGAATTTTTCCTTCGTCTCGGGATCGGCGTCCGCTGGCGGCTCCACTGCTTCGTGTGGGGCGACGACGGTCGCGTTCTTGCCTTTGCGGCCCTTCTTGATGGGTGCGGGTGCGGGCGGTGTGGGCGGTGTGGGCGGCTCCGTTTTTTCCGGCGCGGTCGTGGGTGGCTCGGTTTTGACGACGGCGGGCTCGGGCTCCGCGTCGGCCGGTTTTGCTTTCGGAGAATGCTTTTTTTTGTGCGGCCTGGCGGTGGTGGGCGGGGGGCTTGTGTCTGCATCCGCTTTCGCGATTTTCGGTTTCGGGGCAGGCGTGGCACTGGGTTTCGGTGTCGCGGGTGCGGGTGTCGCCGCGGCGACTTTCGGCGCGGGCGCGGGTTTGTCGGCAACCGGCGGACGCCTCTGCCGCGAGCCAAAGAGGATTTGCAAAACGCCCGGCGATTTCTTTTCGGGCTCCGTGCTGGGTGTGGCCGCCGGGCTCGGCGTGGCCGTGGGGACAAAGGCCGTTTTTTTTGCCGCAGGCTTGGCCGGAGCGTCCTGCGCGAGCGCGGCGGCGCCGAGGCCGAGGATGGCGAGAAAGGTGGGAAGTGATTTTTGCATAGGTCGGTGGGATGGCGAGGCGAGGACACTGCGCGCTGGGAAAAAAACTGTCGAGCGCAAGCGCAGGCGCGCACCGAATTCTCGACACGCCCGCCCGCGCGCTCGTAAATCCCGTTCGTTTGTGAATCCCATCAGCCCAACTTCCATCGCGCGACGCACCTGGGCGGAGATCGATTCCGCTGCGCTGCGGCACAATGCGGCGGCGGTGCGCGCGCAGGTGGGCGCGGGCGTGCAAATCATGGCCGTGGTGAAGGCGAACGCTTACGGCCACGGGGTCGGGCTCGTGGTGGCGGCGCTGGCCGGCACTGTGGAAATGTTCGGCGTGGCCAATGTGCGCGAGGCCGTGGAGGTGCGCGAGCATGCGGCGGACGCGCCGGTTTTCATCCTCGGCCCGGCGCTGCCGGAGGAGCGCGCGGAGATCGTGGCGCAGCGTTTTGTGCCCGCGATTTCCTCGGTCGGGGAAGCGCGCGCCTATGCCGCGCTGGCCGGCGCGGAACCGCTGGCGGTACATTTGAAAATCGACACAGGCATGGGCCGCACCGGCCTTTGGGAAAGCGAAGTGATCGCGGCGGCGCGGGAGATTCTCGCGCTGCGCGGCCTGCGGATCACGGGCCTCGCGTCGCACCTTCCGGTCGCGGATGAGGACGACGTCTTCACCCGCGAACAGCTCGCGCGTTTTCACGCGACGGTCGCGGAGCTGCGTGCGCTCGGTATCGCGCAGCCGGTGGTGCATGTGGAAAACAGCGCGGGGATCATCGGCTTTCCCGCACAAGCGGGCGACATGGTGCGCGCGGGGCTGATGCTTTACGGCAGCGCGCCGCGCGCGGAATTCCAGCCGCGGCTCCGCGCGGTGATGACGTGGAAAACGCGCCTCACGCTCCTTCGCACCGCGCCTGCCGGCCACGGCATCAGCTACGGACGCACTTTCAAAACGGTGCATCCCACGCGCGTCGCCACGCTCGCCGTCGGCTACGCGGACGGCTACCAGCGGCATCTCTCGGGACGCGGCGCGGAGGTGCTCATCGGCGGGCGGCGCTGTCCCGTACTCGGCCGCGTGACGATGGATCAGATCGTCGCCGATGTGACCGCGCTGCCGGGGGTCGAGGTCGGCGACGAGGTCGTACTCATGGGCCGGCAGGGAGCGGAGGAAATCCCCGCCGCGGAACTCGCCGAAAAAGCCGGCACGATCGCGTGGGAGATTTTCACCGGCATCGGGCGGAGGGTTGAGCGGGTGAGTTTATGATTTCAGATTTCAGATTTCAGATTGAAAGTGCGGGCTCCGATCCAATCTGAATCTTCAAACTCCGAGATCCCACCGTGCTCCAAATCGTCTTCAATGAAATCAGCGCCGCCGAGATGTCCGCGCTGCCCAAGGAAATGCAGCTCGACCTGCTCGCGGAGTTTCATTTTCTGCCGGAGGATTTGGATAAGCTGGACACGGAAAAATTCGGCGTTGTCGAGCGCGACGGGAAACGGCTCTTCCGCTACCGGGCGAAGGACTGGCGGATTTATTTTGCGAAGACGGGCGAAGGGATCACCGTGCATCGCGTGCTGCACAAAAACACGATCCGTGATTTCCTTTTCCGCACGAAACTGCCGATGACCGAGGACGACCAGCTCGGGCAGCGCGAGGGATTTTGGAAGCTCATCGAGGAGGCGGAAAAAACGAGGAAGGCGCGGTGAATTTCCGGCTGCTGCTGTGCATCGGGCTGGGGCTTTTCACGACGTATCTGGGCATCGTCATGCTGGTCGGCAGCATGCGACAGCGCCCGCGGCCCGCGCTGCCGCCGAAGCCGAATTTTTCGGCGCGGGAGACGACGGTGGTGGATGCGGAGACGGGGGGAAAGACGGTCTATCGGGAGATCACCGTGACGACGAAACTCGCGCCCGGCCCGGCGACGCCGCCGCCGGAGAAGCCGCGGATCGGGGAGTCGGCGCAGCCGTGATGACCGCGCACGCGTGGCCTGCGGTGGTTTGCAAAAAAAGGGCGCAAGCCTTGCAGCCTGCGCCCGTCAGATTTTTTTGCGCGATGAAAGCTACGCGGTGATTTCTTCGCCGACCATGTAGCGGAGGAAGCGGCGGATCACGAGGGTGTCGCCGAGTTCCTTGCTCTTCGCGGCGAGCAGTTGCGCGATGGTGTGGTCGGGGTTTTTGATGAACGCCTGATCGAGCAGGCACGCGCCGCTGTAAAACTTCACCATTTTTCCTTCGACGATTTTCTCGACCATCTCCGCCGGTTTTCCGGGCGGCACCTGCTCGCGGTAGATGGCGCGCTCGCGTTCGGCGAGGGCGGCGGGCACCTGGGTGCGATCGACGCAGACCGGATTGGCGGCGGCAATTTGCAAAGTGATGTCGCGGACGAGCTGCTTGAATTCCTCCTTCGTCGCGGTGTCGTCCTTTTCCGAGCCGACCTCGACGAGTACGCCGACTTTCGAGCCGGTGTGGATGTAGGCGGCGAGCGAGCCGTGGCCGGTCACTTCCACACGCGCGCTGCGGCGGATGCGGACGTTTTCACCGATCTTCTGCACGGCGGCGACGCGCTCGCTTTCGAGATCCACTGCGGGGTCGCTGGCGATCTTGCGCGCGATGTCGTCGGTGAAGGCGCGGAAGCTGTCGTTCTTGGCGACGAAATCGGTTTCGCAATTGACCTCGACGAGCACGCCGACTTTCGCGCCGGGCAGAATCGCCTGGGCGATGACGCCGTCCTTCGCTTCACGGTCGGCTTTCTTCGCGGCGCTGGCCGCACCTTTCGCGCGCAGCACGTCGATGGCCGCTTCGAGGTCGCCGCCGGTTTCGGTGAGGGCGCGTTTGCATTCCATCAGACCGGCGTTGGTCTTTTCACGGAGAGTTTTGACGAGTTGGGCGTCGATGACGGTGGCGGTGCTCATAGGGATATTTGGGATGGCTAAGGTTGAAAATGCGAAGAGACGAGAGCGCGTGGCCCTCGTCTCTCCGAAAGGGGTTGCCCGAGAGGGCGGGACTTATTCGCTGACGCCAGCGAGGGCTTCCTGGTCTTTCTTCGAGCGGCCGGTGCTCGTCGAGACGATGGCGTCCACGAGTTTCTGCAAAACGATGCGGATGGCGCGGATGGCGTCGTCGTTGCCGGCGATGGGATACTTGATCAGGTCGGGGTCGGCGTTGGTATCGACGATGGCGACGATCGGGATGTTGAGGCGGTTGGCCTCGGCGACGGCGATTCCTTCGCGCATAGTGTCGATGATGACGATGGCGTCGGGATGCTTCTCCATGTCACGGATGCCTTCGAGGTTGCGCTTGAGCTTTTCACCCTCGCGTTTGACCGCCGAAATCTCCTGTTTGCCCATTTTGGAATACTCGGTCTGCTTCTCGAGATTCTCGATGTATTTCATCCGCGCGATGCTCTTGCGGATGGTGGTGAGGTTCGTGAGCGTGCCGCCGAGCCAGCGCTGGTTCACGTAGAACTGCCCGCACGCGAGCGCGGCTTCCTTGATCGCCTCCTGCGCCTGCTTTTTGCAGCCGACGAAGAGCACCTTGCCGCGGCGGCTGGTGACATCGCTCAGAAACTTGGTCGCCTCATCAAGCTGCTCGACGGTTTTGCCGAGGTTGATGATGTAGATGGCGTTGCGCTTCTCGAAAATGAACGGCTTCATTTTCGGGTTCCAGCGTTTGGTTTGGTGGCCAAAGTGGACCCCGGCTTCGAGGAGTTCCGTCATCAGTTCAGTGGACATAGGTGCGTGCGTGTTTTTTGGGGCGGTAAAAAAATGGGCGGTAGGAGTAATGGGATTTCACGGGGGGCGCAACGGGAATTTTCTGGAATCAGCGCACCCCGGCGAGCGTCGCGGTTTTCCAGACCCACGGGAGGCTGAGCGCGGCGGTGGCGTTCCAGCCGAGGAAGAAGAGGCGCATCTGCCACGGGGCGTACGGGCGTGCGCGCCAGAGGAGGAGGGCGTCGGCGGTGAAAAAGGCCGCGCCGCCGGTGAGGGCGGCGGCGATCCAAGGGTCGTGCGCAAAGTGCCAGACGAGGGCGGATTCGGTGGTGAGAAAGGCGACCATGATCGCCTTCGATGCGCGAATGCCGATGGCGACGGCGGTGGTCCGGCGACCGGCGGCGCGGTCGGG
>JANXSB010000009.1 GCA_025352865.1 Chthoniobacter sp.
GCTTTCTCGAAATCCGCGACGCCATCGAAAACTTCCTGCCAAAGCTCGACGTGGCGAAGGACGTGAAGTTCATCCCCATCAGCGCGCTCACCGGCGAGAACGTGGTCGGCCCCTCGGACAAGACGCCGTGGTATCAGGGGCCGGATTTGCTCAGTCATCTTGAGACCGTCCACATCGCGAGCGACTGGAATCTCACCGCCTTCCGCATGCCCGTGCAGTGGGTGAACCGGCCCAACAATCCGACCGATCATTCGCTCCACGATTTCCGCGGCCTCAGCGGACAAATCGCCGGCGGCATTTTGAAAAGGGGCGACAAAGTGATGGTGCTGCCGAGCGGGTTGAAAAGCACCGTGAAGAGCATCTGGACGCTCGATGGCGAACTCGACGAAGCCTTTGCCCCGCAGTCCGTCACGCTCTGCCTCGAAGACAATGTCGATGTGAGCCGCGGCGACATGATTATCGGCCTCGAAAATCTTCCCGGCATGAGCACCGACCTGCGCGCGCGCGTCTGCTGGATGCACCAGCGCCCGCTCCAGCGCGGCAACAAATACTTCCTCAAGCACACCTCGCAGACCGTGCAGGCGATGGTCTCCAGCATCGAGAGCTGCATCGACATCCGCACCTTCGAGCACGAGCCCGCGCCCGCGCAGCTCGCGATGAATGGCATCGGCGAAATCCGCCTGCGCACCGCGAAGCCGCTGGTCTTCGACGGCTACGGCACGAACCGCCTGACCGGTTCCTTCATCCTCATCGAGCAAGGCACCAACCACACCGTCGCCGCCGGCATGCTCTTCCCGCCGGTGGAGGCGGTGAAACCGGAATACAACGACTTCGCGATTTGAGCGGAGCGTGAAAAAAACATCGTCATCCTGAGCGGAGTTCCGGCGGGCGCAGGCGGGCAGGAACGGAGTCGAAAGACCTCTAACTATTTCTTCGGGGCGAAGGCGGGGGAAAAAGCAGCGCACATCTCCCACCACCTTTCCCGAAGAAATAGTTAGAGGTCCTTCGACTGCGCTTCGCAAAGCCGAAGCTCCGCTCAGGATGACGGGAGCAGTGCGCGCCCGCGGATTGCGCGCTCGCTTTTTCCCGCCGTCCGCCGCATCACCTTTGCATGGCCATGAAAAACATCACCCCCCCGGAGTTCAATGTCCCGGCCAATGCCGGACGCTTCATCAACCTCGGCATCCTCGCGGTCGTCGCCGTTTGGTTCCTGCTCTCCAGCTACACCAGCGTGCCCACGGATTCTGCCGGCGTGCGCACGCGCTTTGGCCGTTTCGTCGAGGTCGTCAATCCGGGCCTGAACTTCAAACTTCCGCTCGGCATCGACGTCATCGCCATCGTGCCCGTGCAGCGCCGGCTCACGCTCGACTTCGGCTTCAGCACACCGGGCGCGACGAACCCCTACCAGCATCCCGAGGACCCGGAGGCCGAGCGCAACATCGTCACCGGCGATCTGAACATGGCGCTCATCGAGTGGATCGTGCAGTACCGCATCGAGGAGCCGCAGGAGTTCAAATTCAACGTCATCGAGCCCGAGCTGACGCTGCGCGATGCGAGCGAGGCGGTGATGCGCGAAGTCGTCGGCGACCGCACCATCGACGAGGTGCTGACCATCGGCCGGCAGGAAATCGAAACCGAAACGCTCAAGGGTCTGCGCGCGCTGGTGAAACGCTACGGGCTCGGCCTCACGGTCATGCAGGTGCAGCTCCAGAACGTGCATCCGCCCAAGGCCGTGCAGGCGTCCTTCAGCGAGGTGAACCAGGCGCAGCAGGAAAAGCAGCAGGCCATCAACCTCGCCAACGGCGAATACAACAAGGTCGTCCCGCGCGCCAAAGGCGAAGCGCTGCGCAAGGTCAGCGCCGCCGAAGGCTACGCGTCCAAGCGCGTGAACGAGGCGAAGGGCGACGCCGGAAAATTCAACGCGACGCTCGCCGAATATGTGAAATCCCCCGAGGTCACCCGCCAGCGCCTTTACCTCGAGACCATGCAGGAAGTGCTGCCGCAGCTTTCCCGCAAAATCCTCCTCGATGACAAAGCCGGGCAGATTTTCCCGCTCCTCCAGCTCGACCAGAAAACCAAATGAACCGCGCCCTTTTTCTCCCGCTCACCATCGCCGCCGCAGTCCTGCTTTTCGCCTCGGCGTACACCGTGCCCATGACCGAGCAGGTCATCATCACGCAGTTTGGCCGCCAGGTCGGCGCACCCGTGACCGACGCCGGGCTGCATTGGAAAACGCCGTTCATCCAGACGGTGAACCGCATCGAAAAACGCATTCTCAAATGGGACGGCCCGTCCGCCGACATGCCCACCGAGGACAAGCTCTACATCGACGTGGATACCTTCGCCCGCTGGCGGATCATCGACGCGCAGCAGTACTTCATCCGCCTCCGCGACGAGCGCACCGCGCAGTCCCGCATCACGAACATCCTCGGCAGCGAGACGCGCAACTCCATCGCGCGGCATCAGCTCGTGGAAATCGTCCGCACCCAGCGCGACCGCCAGCCGGTCGTGGATGCGAGCCTCGACGCCGGCGTGGGCAGCGGGCTGCCGGGGATTCGTTTTGGCCGCGCCGTGCTCGAGGCGGAGATTCTCGCCGCCGCCAAACCCACGCTCGCCGAGGACGGCATCGAGCTGCTCGACGTGCGCTTCAAGCGCATCAACTACAACCCCGGCGTCGCCGCGAAAATCTTTTCGCGCATGGTCAGCGAGCGCCAGCAGATCGCCGCGCGCTACCGCTCCGAGGGCGAAGGCGAGGCCGCCGGGATCATGGGCAAACGCGAGCGCGACATGGCTCAGATCGAATCCGAGGCCTACCGCAAAGTGCAGGAAATCCAGGGCAAGGCCGACGCCGAAGCCACTGGCATCTACGCCGCCGCCTACGGTCAGACGCCCGAGGCGCGCGAGTTTTACACCCTCAGCCGCACGCTCGAAACCTACCGCACTGTCTTCGAGCGCGACACCACCCTCGTCCTCACCACCGACAGCACGCTGCTCCGCCTGCTCAAGTACGGCCCCGTCGCACCGGCGGGGAAATAAGGGCGGATGTCCAAAAGGGAACCGTCCGTGAAATTCCTCCTCCGCCTCGCCGCCCTGTGTCTGTCAGCCTTCCCGGTCATCGCGCACGCCGAGCGGGAGTTTCGCGGGGCGTGGGTGGCGTCGGTTTACAATCTCGACTGGCCGTCGAAAGCAGGGCTGCCGGCGGCGGTGCAGAAGGCGGAGCTGCGGGCGATTTTGAACAAGGCGGCGGATTTGAAACTGAACGCGATTTTGCTCCAAGTCCGGCCAGCGAGCGATGCGCTCTACAATGCGAAGCAGGAGCCTTGGTCGGCGTTTCTCACGGGGCGGCAGGGCGAGTCGCCGGGTTACGATCCGCTGGAGTTTGCGATCAGCGAGGCGCATGCGCGCGGCATTGAATTGCACGCGTGGTTCAATCCGTTTCGCGCGGCGATTCATACGGACGACACGCTCGCGCCGGGGCATGTGGCGCGGGTGCATCCCGAGTGGGTGCGGCGCTACGGCGGCCAGCTCTGGCTCGATCCGGGCGAGCCGGCGGCTCGGCGTTATGTGATCGACGTGATCCTCGATGTGGTGCGGCGCTACGACATCGATGGCGTGCATATCGACGATTACTTTTACCCCTACCCGAAGGGCGGCGCGGATTTCCCCGACAGCGCGACTTTCGCGCAGCGCGGCGGCGGGATGAATCGGGGCGATTGGCGGCGGGAGAACATCAATCACTTTGTCGAGGACATGTATCATGCGGTGAAGGGCGCAAAGTCGTCAGTGCGCGTGGGCATCAGCCCGTTCGGCATCTGGCGGCCGCGCGTGCCGGCGACGATCGAGGCGGGGCTCGACAGCTACGGACAACTTTTCGCGGACTCGCGGAAATGGCTGGCCGAGGGCTGGTGCGACTATCTCGCGCCGCAGCTCTACTGGTCGTGCATGCCGCCGAAGCAGAGTTTCCCCGTGCTGCTGGCGTGGTGGCGCGCGCAGAGCCGGGCGGGGCGGCCGGTGTATCCGGGAATCGCCACGGAGCGCATCGGGCCGGCGCGGCCCGCGGCGGAGATCGCGCGGCAGATCGCGCTGACGCGGGAGGGCACCTCCGCGCCGGGGCACATCCACTGGAGCATGAAGGCGCTGATGCGCGACCTGGGCGGCGTGGATGAGGTGCTGAAGCGGGATGTTTACCGCTAGCTGCGCACGCTGGCGCTCATCTGCGCGAGGCAGTGGAGCAGGTACGGGAGCAGTTGTTTTTTCCGCGAAACCACGCCGGCGAGTTTCCAGATGTGCGTGCTGTGCGGCGGGTAGTCGATGGCGCGGAGGAAAGTGTCCGCGCCCTGCACGAGGAGGAGCGATGTCTGGTCATTGATGTCGGTGACGAGGAGGCAGGCGAAGAGGAGCCCGTCGCGTGCGCGCGCGGTGGCGAGCGCGGCGAGGAGCGCGTCGCGCTTTTCGTCGAAGTGCGCAAAGGTCAGTTCTTCGATCTGCGCGACGGTGAAGCGGTGGCCGTCTTCGGCGTACGGTTTCGAGTCGGCGGTGATGGCCTGCTCGGGCGTCATGGTGAGCAGCGGGGAGCCGACGCTGAAAATCTCGGCGGCGAGTTCGTCAGGGTTCACGCCCGCGATTTTCGACAAACGGTCGAGGGCGCTGCAATCGACGGGCGTGGTCGTGGGCGAGGTGAGGTTCAGCGTATCGGCGACGATGCCGGCCATGAGCAGGCCGGCAATGGCCGCTGGCACAGGGATGCCGAGCTGCTGGTAGCAGAGCGAGACGATGGTGCTGGTGGAGCCGACGGGGTTGTTCCAAAACAAAATCGGCGCGTCGCTGGCGAAGCCGCCGAGCTTGTGGTGGTCGAGGATTTCGACGATCGGCACCTTGTCCGCACCGCGCACGGCCTGGGTGAGTTCGTTGTGATCGACGAGGATGAGCTGACGCGGGATTTCTTTGAGGAAGTCGGATTTCGACAAAATGCCGGTGAGCGCACCGTGGTCGTCGAGGACGGGGAAGATGAAGGCGGCGCTCTGCGCGGCGAGGTGGCGGGCGTCGTCGAGGAGCGTGTCGGGGTGAAAGCTTTGGTAGTCGCTTTCGATCATGCGCTCGACGCGCACCGCACCCCGCGCGAGGAGCACGCTGGTCGCCGTGTCGTGCGGAGAGCTGACGATGGTCACATCCGCGGCGCGCGCGTTGGCGCGGGTTTCCTCGTCGATGGGCATGCCGCCGGTGACGACGATGGCGTGGACGCGCGCGTCGATGGCCATCTGCTGGATGTGCGGCCGGTCGCCGACAAAGAGGACGACCTTTTCGTCGATATAGCGGCCGAGCCGCGGGGCGAAGGAGTTCTGCGCCATCGCACCAACCATGAGGAAAAGCTCGGCGGTTTCCGAAGTGAGCGAGCCGGTGACAAGGCCACCGCCAAACGTGGTGACAATGTCTGCGAGCGAGGCGGTGACTACGCGGGCGTTGCCGGCTTCTTCCCGCGACGGGAAAAGGTGGTGGCTGACTTTGAAGGCGCTGAGCAGGCCGAGGCAGCGGTTCGCCGCATCGACCACGGGCAGACCGCGCATCTGCTTTTTGTCGATGAGCTGGAGCGCGTCATAGACCGGCGAATCCGCGCGCACCGAGATGACCCGCGGCTGCATCACATCGGCCACGCGCGGCGAGAGGTCGTTGATGAGTGCTGGCGCTTCGACGCCGAATTTTTGCAGGACAAAGTCGATGCGCTCATTGGTGTTTCCAGCGCGGGCGGCGAGGACGTTCTCCTGCCCGGTGAGGCGCTTCAACTCGGCATAGGCGAGCGCCGAACAAATGGAATCCATGTCGGGATTCCGGTGACCGATGACGATAGTCTGCATGCGCGGCGGAGAATGCACAGGCCGCGGGTGCGCGACAAGGCTGCGTGCTGTGACGATGTTGTGACGCGTCAACCAGAGCCGATGGGCGAAGAAGATGCACTGCCCGAATTCATCAAGGCAGGAATGGCATCACCATCTCCGCGTCCAATGACGCGAGCGCTACCAGAAGCAGTGGGAGTTTCTTCTTAGCAGGTGCGGCGGCGGCGGGCCATCAAGCCCAACGCACCGACCAGCAACAGACCAAGCGAACCGGGTTCCGGCACCAGGCCGACGGCTCCAGGACCGCCAAACGAGGCCAGCGGCTTCGGTGGCTCCGGTGCGAACGGGAGCCCGTCGCCGAAGGTGACTTCCACCCCGTCGGCGATGGTCAGCGAATCCAGGGTCTGGCTGGCGTAGATGTTCAGCGTCGCATTGGCCGTGATCGTTGACATGCCGGTGCCCAGCGCCGTGGAAAGATTGGTCACTCC
>JANXSB010000212.1 GCA_025352865.1 Chthoniobacter sp.
GCCCGGCGGACAGCACGGAGTGCCGTCCCTACCCGGCTGCGCCGAGTTGTCTCCGTGGTTTCGCGGCAGCCGCGGCGCTAGGCGCGCTCGGCGAGGAAGGTGGAGATCTGCTGGGCGAGTTTGGGGCTGATGCCGGCGGTGGCGGCGATGTCTTCAACGCTGGTGCGGCGGAGGCGGGCGACGCTGCCGAACTTTTGCAGGAGGATTTTTTTCCGCGGCTCGGAGACGCCGGGGCAGTCGTCGAGGAGGCTCTCGGCGATGCGGCGTTTCATCAGGAGCTGGTGGTAGCCGTTGGCAAAGCGGTGCGCTTCGTCGCGAATGCGCTGGAGCATTTTCAGCGCGCCGCTGTCGTGAGGAAGGATGAGCGGCTGCGGACGGCCGGGGCGGTGGATTTCCTCGAACTCTTTGGCGAGGCCGATGATTGGCATCTCGTGGAGGCCGAGGCGCTGGAGTTCGCGGCAGGCGGAGGAGAGCTGGCCTTTGCCGCCGTCCACGATGACGAGGTCGGGAAGGCGGGGCGGGGCGATGGAAAATGGAAGATGGAAAATGGAAGATTGCGGATTGGCGGCTTCGAGCCGGGCGAGCTGTTCGGTGGGAAGCTCTTGGGAATACTCGCCCGAGGCATCTACTGCGGATTCGCGCTCGCCGGTCGGTTTTCCATTTTCCATCTTCGATTTTCCAGCCTCCTCCCCCGCCTCCCGCACCACGCGCGCATACCGCCGCCGCACGACCTCGGCCATGCTCGCGAAGTCGTCCTGCCCCGCGACCGTGCGGATGCGGAAGCGGCGGTAGAGATGGTTCGCGGGTTTGCCGTCCACGAAGCAGACCATGCTGGCGACGATGTGGGTCGTGCTGATGTTGGAAATATCGAAGCACTCCATGCGGCGCGGAGGGCCGGCGAGGCCGAGTTCCTCGCCGAGTGCGGCGAGGTCGGCGGTGGGGTTGATGGTGCTGGTCACGCCGAGGCGGTGGCGCTGGTCGCGGTTGAAGCGGGCCATCGGCTTGGTGGTCTTGCGGAGGTCGTCGAGCATGTTGCGCATCTCGGCGGCGCGCTCGAAATCGAGGGCGGTGGCGGCTTTGCGCATTTCGTCTTCGAGGGTTTGGAGAAGTTCCTTCGACTGGCCGGTGAAGAACTCGCACGCACGCTCGATACGCTCGCGGTACTGCTCGGCGTTGGTGTCGGCGAGTTTCATCGGTACCTGATACGTGGACGATTTCAGCTCGCGCTCGGTCGGCGTGCCGCGGCCGAAGGTCAGGACGCCGAATTTTTTCCGCATGAAATTGAGCGTCTGGCGGAGCGCGCCGGAGTGGGCGAAGGGGCCGAAGTAGCGGGCGTTGTCGTCCTTCTTGAAGCGCGAGAGGCGGAAGCGCGGCCACTCGTCGGCCATGTCCACCTTGACCATGAGGAAGCGTTTGTCGTCGCGGAAGCTGACGTTGTAGCGCGGGCGGAATTCCTTGATCAGCCGGCCTTCGAGGAGCAGCGCCTCGGGCTCGCTGCCGGCGAGGTGCCATTCGAAATCCCAGATCGCATCGAGGAGCGCGCGGGTCTTGATGTCGGCGCGCATGGTGCGGCTCGGGGTGAAATACTGGCTCACGCGTTTGCGCAGATCGCGCGCTTTGCCGACGTAGATCACGCGGTTGAAACGGTCGCGCATGAGATAGACGCCCGGCTTGTGCGGGACATCGCGGAGTTTGATTTTTGGATCGGCTTTCTCGGGCGCGGACATGGGTGAGGAATCATCGGCGAGTGGCGCGAGGGCTCGACTGGAATGCCGTGGTTTTCTTTTTAACGCGGAGGCGCAGAGGACGCAGAGAAGACGATGAAAAGGAACGTCCGCGGAAATTCTGCGGCCTCTGCGTCTCTGCGCCTCTGCGTTTGAAAAATGCGCGCTACTCCTGCGGCTCGCGGGCGACCATGTTCATGCAGCGGGTGATGAGCGCGGTCCAGCCGGTCTGGTGCGGGGCACCGAGGCCGCGGCCTGTCTCGCCGCAGAAGTGCTCGTGGAAAAGCAGATGGTCGCGCCAGTGCGGATCGCCGGCGGCGCGGGGATCGCCGCCGAAGCAGGGACGCGCGCCTTTTTCATCGGGGAGAAAAAGATGCGTGATGCGTCGGGCGATTTCGTGCGCGACTTGCGAGAGATTCATGAGCGTGCCGGAGCCGGTGGGGAACTCGACCTGGAGCGCGTCGCCCCAGAAATGGTGATAGCGCTCCAGCGCCTCGATGAGCAGGTAGTTCATCGGTAGCCAGACGGGGCCGCGCCAGTTGGAGTTGCCGCCAAACATGCAGCTCTGCGATTCGGCAGGCTCGTAGCCGATGCAGTATTCCGCGCCGTCGAGTTGGAGCCGGTAGGGCGCGTCGCCGTAGATGCGGGAGAGCGAGCGGATGCCGTATGGGGAGAGGAATTCCTTTTCATCGAGCACGTATTTCAGGACGCGCAGCAGCCGCTCGCGCGTGGGGATGGCGAGGAGCCGGCGGATGCTCGTGCCGCTGCCGGTGCGCTTTTCGAGATAGGAAATATTCTCCGCGAGGTCGTAGCGGTTTTTGATGAACCACTTCAGCCGCTTCTTGAAACCGGGCAGCCGGTCGATGGTGTCCTGCTCCAAAATTTCCACACCGAAAAGCGGGAGCAAGCCGACCATCGAGCGCACGCGCAGCGGCACTTTGTGGCGGCCTTCGATGAGGAGCTGGTCGTAGTAAAAACCGTCCGCCTCGTCCCACAGCCCGCCTTCGCCGACATCGTTCATCGCGTCAATGATCTCCACGGTGTGTTCGAGAAATTTCGAGGCGATGTCTTCGTACACGGGGTTGGTGGTCGCAAGTTCCAGGGCGATCGCGAGCATCGTTTCGCAATAGAACGCCATCCATGCCGTGCCGTCCGCCTGCGCCAGCGACTGGCCGCTGGGCAGCGGTTTCGAGCGGTCGAAAAGGCCGATGTTATCGAGCCCGAGGAAGCCGCCGGCAAAGATGTGTTTGCCCTGCACGTCCTTGCGGTTCACCCACCAGGTGAAATTGACGAGGAGCTTTTGGAAGACGCGTTCGAGGAATTGCGTGTCGCGCGCGCCGGGCTTGCCGCTGATTTTATAGACGCGCCAGCAGGCCCACGCGTGGACGGGCGGATTCACGTCGCGCAGATTCCACTCGTAAGCCGGGATCGCGCCGCTCGGGTGCATGTACCACTCGCGGAGAAAGAGCAGGAGCTGCTCTTTCGCGAATGCGGGATCGACGCGCGCCATCGGGATCATGTGAAAGGCGAGGTCCCACGCGGCGTACCACGGGTACTCCCATTTGTCGGGCATCGAGATGATGTCGGCGTTGAAAAGGTGACCCCAATCGCGGTTGCGCCCGCTGCGGCGCTCGGCGGGCGGTGGGGGAAAATTCGGGTCGCCCGCGAGCCACTCTTTCACGACGTAGTTGTAAAACTGCTTCGACCAGAGCAATCCGGCGTACGCTTGACGGACGACGTTGCGCGCCTCGGCCCCGAGCGCGGGCGCGTACTTGGTTTCAAAAAACGCGGCGGCGTCCGCGATGCGCTCGGCGAAAACGTCGTCGAAATCCGCGAAGGGCACGGCGGGCCATTCGCCTGCGGGCGCGAGGCGGAAGCGAAGGACGGCTTCGCCGCCGGCGGGAATCTCGAGCGCGTAGTGCGGCGCGGCTTTCGTGCCGAAGCCGCGCGGATTCACGGCCTCCGCGCGCCCGTGGATGAGCGCGTCGTGAAAACCGTCCTTCACGTAAGGCGAGAGATTCGCCGTGCCGAAGATCCGCGCGTCGTTGGTTTCGTTTTCGGTGAAAAGCCACGGCGCGTCCGAGTCGATGGCGAAGCGGAACTCGCCGAGCGTCTCGTGCGTGGCGGTGAGCGTGCGCGCGTCGAGCTGGCTGAGCCGCGGCTTGAGCGTGCAGCCCTCGTGAATGCAGCCCCACGACCAGGTGTTGCGAAACCAGAGCGTCGGCAGCACATGCAGCCGCGCGGTGTCGGGGCCGCGGTTCGCGAGCGTGAGACGGATAAGGATGTCGTCGGGCGCGGCCTTGGCGTACTCGGCGGTGACATCGAAGTAGCGCGACTCGTCGAACACGCCCGTGTCTTCGATTTCAAACTCGCGCTCCTTTTTTCCGCGCCCCGCATTTTCCTCTGCCAGCCGCGCGTAGGGAAACTCGGCCTGCGGATACTTGTAGAGCGCGCGCATGTAGGAGTGCGTGGGCGTGGAGTCGAGGTAGTGCCAGACCTCCTTCGGGTCTTCGCCGTGATTGCCCTCGGGATTCGTGAGCCCGAAAATACGCTCCTTCAAAATCGGGTCGCGCCCATTCCACAGCGCCACCGCAAAGCACAGGCGGCACTCGCGGTCGGAAATCCCGAGCAGCCCATCCTCGCCCCAGCGGTACGCGCGGCTGCGCGCGTGATCGTGCGGAAAAAAATTCCACGCGTCGCCGTTCGCCGAATAGTCCTCGCGCACCGTGCCCCACTGGCGTTCGGAAAGGTACGGGCCCCAGCGCTTCCAGTTCCCCTCGCGCCGCGTGTCTTCGTCTAGGCGGAGGTGTTCCGGGGTGGTGTCTTGGGGCATGGCGGGACGCTACGCGGAATTGAGACAGGCTGGGAAGCCTGTCCCACGACAAGCGCTCGCATCGCGTGGCTAGTGCGCTTAGTCTCCGCGCCCGGTTTTCCGGCACCCTTCATGAAGCTCTCCACCATCACCTCCACTCTCGCGCAAATGGGCATGAAGCCGACGCGCAGCCTGGGACAGAATTTTCTCCACGATCAGAACCTCGCGGATTGGATCGTGGCGCAGCTCGGCCTCAAGCCCGGCGAGGTGTGGCTGGAGCTGGGGCCGGGGCTCGGCGCGCTCACGGAATTCGCTCTCTCGCGCTCGGCGAACGGGCTGCTCATCGAGAAGGACGGGCGCATGGTGGGTTTTTTGCAGGAGCGTTTTGCGGGCGTGGAAATCGTGCATGGCGACGCCACGGAGTTTGATGTGCGCGAGCTGTTCGCGCGCGGGCCGGTGAAGGTGCTGGGCAATCTTCCGTACTACGTTTCGAGCCAGATTCTTTTCCAATTCACCGACGAGCCAAGCCCGGTGAGCATGCTCATTTTCACGCTGCAAAAGGAGCTCGCCGAGCGCCTCTCCGCCGGGCCGCGGACGAAGGCCTACGGCGCGCTCACGCTGCTCATCGGGCGGCGCTGGCGGGTGAAGTA
>JANXSB010000032.1 GCA_025352865.1 Chthoniobacter sp.
CGCCGGGCGAGCGTCAGCGAGGCGGTGGGTGCTTCAATGAGCGTGCCGCCCCCACCTGCCGCCTCGCTTCGCTCGCCCCGGACAGCACGGAGTGCCGTCCCTACCGCACTCTCTGCGCCTCTGCACCTCTGCGTTTTCCAAACTCCGAATTCCCGCGCGTGACCACCACCACCGTCTCGCAGCGCATCGAGGTCCGCTGGGAATTCCCCGTCGTCTTCACCCACGCCATCTTCGATCCAGCCAATCCCGTGCTCGTCGAAACCCTGAACCGCCTCGGCGAAGACCGCCGCCACCGCGCGATGCTCTTCATCGACGGCCATGTCGCCGCAGCGAACCCATCGCTCGCGAACCAAGCATCCGCCTACTTCGCCGCGCATCCGGGGAAACTCGAGCTGGTCGGCGAGCCGCACATCACGCCCGGCGGCGAGGCGGTGAAGAACGACTTCGCGCTCGTGGAAAAATTCATGCGCCTGATGCTCGACGCGCATCTCGACCGGCAGTCGTTCGTCATCATCGTCGGCGGCGGCGCAGTCATGGATGCCGTCGGGCTCGCCGCCGCGCTCGTCCACCGCGGCCTGCGGCAGGTGCGCGTGCCGACGACTGTACTCGGCCAGAACGACGCCGGCGTCGGCGTGAAGAACGGCGTCAATTTTCTCGGCGGCAAAAACGCCATCGGCACCTTTGCCCCGCCATTCGCGGTGATTAACGACTTCGACTTTCTCCTCACCCTCCCCGACCGCGACTGGCTCTGCGGCGTCTCCGAGGCGTTCAAAGTCTCCATCATCCGCGACCGCGCTTTCTTCGACGAACTCTGCGCCAGCGCCGCGAAATATCCCGCCCGCGATTTCGCCGCCATGCAGGCGCTCGTGAAACGCTGCGCCGAAATCCATCTCGAACACATCCGCACCGGCGGCGATCCCTTCGAGTACGGCCGCGCCCGCCCGCTCGACTTCGGCCACTGGTCCGCGCACAAGCTCGAACTCATGTCCGGCTTCCGCATCTCGCACGGCGAAGCCGTCGCCACCGGCGTCGTCCTCGATTCCATCTACGCCGAGAAAAAAGGCTGGATCACCGCCGCCGAACTCACGCTCATCCGCGACGGTCTCGCCCGCTCCGGCTTCCGCCTGTGGTTCGACGAACTCGCGCAGCGCGACGCCACCGGCGCGCTCACCGTCTTCGGCGGCCTGCGCGATTTCCAGGAGCACCTCGGCGGCGAACTCACCGTCACTTTCCCCCGCGGCCTCGGCGCGCGGCAGGAGGTCCACGAAATCGACCTTGCCTTGATGGAAAGCGCCATTCAGGAACTGCGCAGCTTCACCCGCGCCCGATGATCGTCCAGCACCGCCCTCCGCTTCATCTCACCTACTGCCTGAACATCCACCCCGGCGAAAGCTGGGCGGAAAATTTCGCCGCGCTCCGCGAGAAAGTGACCGCGGTCAAAGCGCGCGTCGCGCCCGACGAATGGTTCGGCCTCGGTCTCCGCATCGCCCAGCAGGCTGCCGACGAGCTCACCGCCAGCGCCGATCTCCGCGCCGAGGCGCTCGCCTTTTTCCACGAGCACCAATTCTACCCATTTTCCATCAATGGCTTTCCCTACGGCCGCTTTCACGCCGGGCCGGTGAAAGAAAACGTCTATGCCCCCGACTGGCGCACGCCCGAGCGCCTGCACTACACGCTCCAGCTCGCGGACATCCTCGCGGGCTGGCTGCCCGAGGGCATCGACGGCAGTATCAGCACCGTGCCCGGCTCGTACGAACCGTGGATCAAAACCGAGGCCGACATCGAAGCGATGGTCGATCATCTCGCCGCCGCTGTGGCCTATCTCGCCGCGCTGCGCGACGACACCGGACGCGAGATCCACATCGGTCTCGAACCCGAACCCGACTGCTTTCTCGAAACCACCGCCGAGACCATCGCGTTTTTTCAGGACACGCTTTTCACCGCCGGCACCGCCGAAGTCGCGCGCCTGCTCAAGTGCTACAAATCCGACGCGGAAATCCTCATGCGCCGCCACCTCGGCGTGTGCTTCGACACCTGCCACGCCGCGCTCCAGTACGAAGACCTCGCCGAATCACTGCGCGCCTACCGCGACGCCGGCATCCGCGTTTCCAAAGTCCAGCTAAGCGCCGCGCTCCAGGCCGCCGCCACGCCGGAGACCTACGCCGCGCTCGCGCCCTTCGCCGAGCCCGTCTATCTGCACCAGGTGAAAGCCCGCACGCAATCCGGCGAACGTGCGGCGTGGTCCGATTTGCCCGCCGCGCTCGATGAAATGCCGGTGCGCTCCGACCTCGATGAAGTGCGCGTGCATTTCCACGTCCCGCTTTTTTTCACCGGCAACGGCCCGATTCAATCCACCGCCAGCGCGCTCACGCCCGATTTTTTTCACGACCTCCGCGAAGGCGCGTGCCCGCATCTCGAAATCGAAACCTACACCTTCGACGTGCTGCCGCCCGACGTGCATCCTGGCGACATCGTGAAAAGCATCGCCCGCGAATACGCGTGGGCGCTCGGGCAGTTGCATTGATCCCACCATGACGCTCCACGGAAAATCCATCATCGCAGGTGTGCCGCTCGCGGGCGGCGCACGCACCTTTTACGCGGTCAGCCCACTCGCGAGCGAACGGCTCGAACCCGCGTTCCACGAAGTCGGCGGTGAGGAAGTGAATCGCGCGCTCGTGCTTGCGGAGAAAGCGTTCGCGGTTTTTGGCCGCGCACCTGCGGAAACGCGCGCGGCGTTTCTCGAAAAAATCGCGGAGGAAATTCTCGCGCTCGGCGATGCGCTGCTCGACCGCGCGCATGTCGAGACCGGGCTGCCGCTCGCGCGGCTCACCGGCGAGCGCGGGCGCACCGTCGGACAGCTCCGGCTCTTCGCGGAACTCGTCCGCGAAGGCTCGTGGTGCGACGCGCGCATCGACACTGCGCTGCCCGACCGCCAGCCGCTCCCACGCCCCGATTTGCGCCGCATGCTCGCGCCGCTCGGGCCAGTCGTGGTCTTCGGATCGAGCAATTTTCCCTTGGCCTTCTCCGTCGCCGGTGGCGACACGGCGAGCGCGCTCGCGGCGGGACATCCGGTGATTGTGAAAGCGCACCGCGCGCATCCCGGCACGTCGGAGATGGTCGCGGGCGCAATCGCGCGCGCGGTCGCGGCGTGCGGGCTGCCGGGCGGCATCTTTTCGATGCTCCACGGCAGCGGCGCGGAAATCGGCATCGCGCTGGTGCGGCATCCGCTCACGCGCGCGGCGGGTTTCACCGGCTCGCGCGCAGCGGGCCGCGCGCTCTTCGACGCCGCCGCAGCGCGGCCCGACCCGATTCCCGTCTTCGCGGAAATGAGCAGCCTCAATCCCGTCTTCATCCTCCCCGGCGCATTGCGCGAGCGGACGGCGCAGCTCGTCGAGGGATTGAAAAATTCCGTCACGATGGGCGTCGGCCAGTTCTGCACAAAGCCGGGACTGGTCTTCGGAATCGGCGGCGGGGAGTTTGAAAAATTCGCCGAAGGTTTTGCCGCCGCGATGCGCGCCGCCGCGCCCGGCACGATGCTCACGCCCGGCATCTGCCGCGCGTTTCACGACGGACTCGTCACCATGGAGCGCGTGCCCGGCGTGGTCGCACTGGCGATGAGTGACACCGCGCCCGACGCCACGCAGACGCATGGCGAGCCGGTCGTCTTCGCCACGGACGCGGAAAATTTTCTCCACCAGCCCACACTGCACGAAGAGGTCTTCGGCCCTACGACGCTGCTCGTCGATGCGCCGGGCTTCAATGATCTCGTCCGCATTGCGCGCCACCTCGAAGGCCAGCTCACCGCGACGATCCACGGCACCGCCGACGATCTCCGCAATGCCGGCGACCTCCTCGCCGCGCTCCAGCGCAAAGCCGGGCGCATCGTCGTGAACGGCTTCCCCACCGGCGTGGAAGTCTCGCCCGCGATGCACCACGGCGGGCCGTATCCGGCCACGACGGATGAGCGTTTCACGAGCGTCGGCACCGCAGCCATCCAGCGTTTCGCGAGGCCGGTGTGTTTGCAAAACCTTCCAGCCTCCGCACTCCCGCCCGAGCTGCTCGACGCCAACCCGCGCGGCCTCATGCGCCTCGTGAACGGCCAGCTCACGCGGGATGCCATCGCATGAACGTGCGCGCATTTGCGCTTCTCGCGGGCGCCCTGCTCGCGCCCACCGCCTTCGCCGACACGCTGCTCTGGCGCATCGGCCAGGCCGACAACTCGAATCAGGAATTCACCGGCCACGGCGTGCCCGCGACCTTCGAGATTCCCGCCGACTGGGCCGCGCGCACGACCTGGCCGGAGTGGCCCACGCAGTCCGGCTCGCCCGATCTTTTCACGTCGGACATCACGTTCAATGTCACAGCCATTCCGCCCAACGCCGGCGAGCTGATGTTCAAGACGGTGTGGGCTTCCGCAGCCGTCCCGGAGCTGGCCGTGTGGTGCAATGGCAACCCGTGCGGCATCATCCAAATCGGCGGATCGAGTTTTCCCGGCTACGGCGACGATTGGAAAAAAACGGCGGGCCGCGAGTGGCGGAAAACTTACCGCCTCACGATCCCGGGCGAATTTTTCATCGTGGGAAAAAACACGCTGCGGCTGCAAAAGCTCGGGCATCCTTACAACCGCAAGCTGGGGCTTTTCCTCGGCTTTGGCTGGGATTACTTCGCGCTCCTCTCGGTCAGCTCGCCGCTGGCGGAGGCGATGCACGGAAAACCGGTATGGATGGGTGTGCAGCCGGGGCATTTTGAAATCAAGGACGGGCAGGTCGCTGTCGAGGCGGCGGCGGACAAATGGCTCGGCGTGGCTTACTCCGGCAATCCGCAGCGCGTCGGTTTTTGGAGCGATCTGCCTGCGATGCAGCCGCGGCGTCTCGAATATCTCGAAGCGCTGAAAGCCCTCGACATGACCGTCATCCTCGACGGCCTCAACTGCCGCAACACCAAGCCCGAGCACCTCGCCGCCGACGGCACGCTCAAGCCCGATGACCGCGCGTATCTCGACGACATTTTCACGCGCTACGGCGCGCTTTTTCAATACTACGAGCTGTGCAATGAGCCGTGCATGAACATCACGAATGCCTCGCTCGCCTACGTGAAAGCAGCCGCGGCGTACGTCGCAAAAATCAAACCCGCGCATGTGAAACTTGCACCGCCCGGCTACGCGTTTGGCGGCGGGCAGGGCACGCCGGTGAATTGGGACGACGGCGATCACGACCAGAACCGGCGCGATCTCGAAGCAAATTGCCAGACTCTCAACGGGCACAGCTACGGCCTCTCCTTCGCGTATAAAAACGGAAGCCTCATCGAGAACATCGACACGCACAGCGGCGGCATGCCGATGTCCGAAGGCTGGCCGAAAGAGATGCTCGCCACCGAATGCGGCGGGCACGATGAGCACTCCGACGTGAAGGAAATCGGTGGCAATTTGCACGCCTCGCTCTTCGACCGAAACCTCCGCGGCCACATCGCGTTTTGCGACCGCTTCACGGCGTTTTCGCTGTGGGAGGACACGCCATTCACCTTCCTCACCGGAGACCGGCTGAAACCCGAAACGTGGAAGGCGCGCGGCGTCGGCACCGATGCCGACACGCGCGTGAAACTCTTCCGCCGCCTCGCGCTCGCCTACGCCACGCATGGCCGTCCCCTGCCCTACTCGTACCTGAACGCCGCCGCTGTCGCGCACCAGCTCGTCTATTTCCGCGCGGTCGATACGTCATCGCTCGCGCCGCTTCCCGGCAGCGGCGCGACCTCGCGGAAAATCCTCGTCAGCCTCGTGAACTTCGACCTCCAGCAGCCGCACGAGATGCAGGTGCGCGCACGCTTTCCCCGCGCGGGAAACTACACCGGCGAACGCTTCGGCCCGGATGCAAACTACGCGCTCGCACGCCGCGAGGTCACCGTCGCCGCCGATCCGAGCTTCGACTTTCTCGTCCCGCTCGGCCCCGGCGAATCCGTCCAATTCATCCTCGAACCACCGCCGGCAAAGTGAGCGCGAGCCGCCGCGTTATTTCCGCGCGTCCTTCTGCAGCCGCTTGAGCTTCCCGGCGAGGCTGGCTTTCGCCGCGGCGTTCATGCGGTCGATGAAGAGGATGCCGTGCAGATGATCGACTTCGTGCTGGAGCGCGCGGGCGAGCAGGCCCGAGGCATCGAACTCGATTTCCTTTCCGTCCAGGAGCTTCGCCTTGCAGCGCACGCCGGAGGCGCGAGTGATGTCGGCGCTCATCTCGGGAAAGCTGAGGCAGCCTTCGCTGCCGGTCTCCTTGTCCTTGCTGAGCTTGAGCTGCGGATTGAGCAGCACGAGCGGCATGTAGTCCTCGATCTTCACCTCGTCGTCGCCGATGAACATCGCGCTCGGCCGGTCCTCGATGTCGGCCACGTCAATCACGGTCATCTGCACGGGCACGCCGACCTGCTGCGCGGCGAGGCCCACACCGTTCGCGGAGCGCATCGTCTCCAGCATGTCGGCGGCGAGCTTCTTCACTTTCTCGTCCACGTCTTTCACTTCGCGGCCCTTTTCGCGGAGGACGGGGTTCCCATATTGCACGATTTCCAGGATCATTATTTCGTTTCGGTAAAGGCGGACATGCTGCCCTTCACTCCCGCATCGCGCAAGGCGTCGAGCACGCTGACCAGGAATCCATACGACACTTTTTTGTCCGCCTTCAGCGCGAGCGGCGGCGGCGGGGTGCGCTGGAGCAAAGGCGCGAGCGCATCCTTGAGCGCGGCGAGCGTCACGGGTTGCTGATCGAGAAAAAGCTCCTCGTCCGGCGAGATCGAAAGCACCACGGGGTCGTCGGATTTTTCCGCGGCGACGCCGCTCTTCGACTCGGGGAGTTTGATCGTCACCTGCGGCTGCGGCTTTTTGAAAGTCGTGGTGACGATGACGAAGATGAGCAGGATCGCGAAGATATCGATCAGCGAGACGATGATGACCTGCGGCAGGCGGCGCTTGCGCCGGTAGAAGGTCACAGCGAGCCCTCCTCCGCCGGGCGCACGCCGAGCGCGGGGCGGGGAATTTCCACGCGTGGCGGCGCGGGCGCGTACTGGCTGGCTTCGCGCTCGGGTTGCGGCTGGCGCGACTCGGCGGCGCGGCCTTTTTGGTAGTAACACTTCGCCAGCAGGTCGGCGGTGAGCGATTCCATTTCCGCCGCCATGGTTTCGATTTTTCGCGAGAAATAGCTGTAAGCGATGAGGCTCGGGATGGCGATGGCGAGGCCGACGATCGTCGTGCTCAGCGCTTCGGAAATACCTTTCGCAATGCCGCGCGGATCCTGCGAGGCGGCGTCCGCTCCGAACGCCGCGAAGACCGTGACCAACCCGGAGACCGCGCCGAGCAGCCCGAGCAGCGGCGCGATGCCGACGATGACTTCGAGCACGAACAGCCCGCTCTCGAGCCGCACGATTTCGTGCTGCGCGCGGGTCTGCACGGCCTCGATGTTCTCCGACTTCGGCCAGCTCAAATGCCGCAGCCCGACCTGCACGATGCGCCCGAGCGCCGACGCATCATTTTCCACCACACGCGAAAGCCGCACCGCCGCCGAAGCGGCATCGCCCGGCTGAATGGCCTCGATCTCGCGCCCGATGAATGGCGGCACCACGAGATCGCGCCGCAGCGCCAGCGAGCGGAGCACGATGACGGCGACGGACACGACCGAGCAGACGGCCAGGAAATACATGAACACGCCGCCCTTTTCAAAAAAGGCGAAGACCGATTGAAAGGATGCGGCGAGCAGCGGAGCGGAGATCATTCGCGGAAGGAGTAGAGCGTGAAGGTGATGGTGTATTCGAGCCGGCCGTCGCGCATCTGATCGAGCGAACCAGCGGGCGGCTGGGAAATTTCGGCGTCCCTGATAGCGCGCTCGCAGACCTCGGCAAAGCTCGCATTCGCAGTATTTCCATCGACGTGGATGGCCTGCACCTTGCCCGCGCGCGTGACGAAAAAGCTGACCTTCGCGGTGCCGATGGCGAGCACGTCCATCTGGCTTTTCACGTAGTAGAGCCAGCGCGAGCCGACGGCGTTATAGACCTGCGCCTTGTATTTCCCGAGCGGCGTGGCCACTGCATCAACGGCATTTTTTCCGCGGTTGGTGATGCTGCCTTCGACTTTGCTTTTCTCCTGTTCGGGCTGGTAGCCGGGCTTCGATGGCGGCGCGGGCGTCGTGAGTTTCGCCATTTGCGGCGGTGCGGAGTGGACGGGAATCGCGCGCAAAATCTCGGGCTTTTCGAGTTTCGTGACGGCGGTGGGCAAAGGCGGGAGCGCCTTCGCTGCGAGCGCGATTTCGTCGTCACGTTTCTTTTCCACCTCGCGCAATTTTTCCAGCGTCGCCTTCGCCACCGCCGCGGGATCGGGCTTGTCCACGGTCTTCGGCGGCGGGGTGGCCGCGGGTTGCGCGGACGTGGATTTTTCCTGCGCGGGCATTTCCTTCGCGGGCGGCGTGGGTGGGGCGGACGCGATTTCGAGCAGCGGCGCGGGCGGCTCCTTGACCGGGCCGACCGAAGATTTTTTCGTGTCGAAAACATTGTCGAATCTGCCGCGCCCGTCCTGACTCGGCAGCGGCACATCGCCGCCCGCCGCTTTCTCGCTCGCGGCGGTCATGTCCTTGTCGGTTTCAAAAATCGGATTCGCCGCCGGCTTTGATTCCGTCAGGCCTCGCGAGTCGATGAACTGTTTCTCCGGCTCGACCGGCGCGGGCAGAATCTTCGGCTCCTCGGGCTCGATGATCCGCATTTCCAATTCCTCCGGCTGCGGCCTCGCTTGGGTCAAATCCACCGGCTTTCGCACCACCCCGGCGAGCAGCGCCATGACCAGAAACGCGAGCAGATGCAGCACGACCGAAGCAGCGATGCCCAGCATCACCTGCCGCCGCATGGGCACCGCCGAGATGTCGGGAATCCACGCGAAAAGCGGCGCGGTGAAACGGTCGATGGCGGTCCTCATGGGGTGAGTGGACGGACGACCGCGGACTGCATTTCGCCGACGATATTGTAGAGCGAAAGTTGCGCGCACCACTCGACATCGGCCTGCCGCCCCGTGCCCATGAGCACGTGCCCGTTGCGCGAGGCGCGGAGGGCGGAGAGCGGCTCGGCGTAGAGCCGTGTGACGGCGAGCGCGGCGTGCGCGGAGTCGCTCAGGCTTTCCGCGCCGAGGTAGCCGATGAGCAGCCCGGCGGCGACGGCATCTTCGAGCGCGAAATCGCTGAACGTGCCCGCGCAGACGATGAGCAAACGGTCGGGCCACGTCTGCCGCAGAACATTCGCCACCGCCGCGATATTCAACACCGCGCCCACGAGCACGCGCTGCGCACTCTCGCAGGCGCGCAGGGCGATGGTGCCGTTCGTCGTGGTGGTGATGATCTGCCGCCCACGCACGCGTTCGCGATATTCCAGCGGCGAATTGCCGACTTCAAAACCGGGGATGATGTCGCCCTGCCGCTCGCCGCCGAGCATCGCGGAAGGCATCCGCACTTTGAGCGCGTGCGCCTCTTCGATTGTGCGCACGGGATGAATCTCCGTCGCGCCGTGGGCCAGCGCGGTAATCATCGAGGAGGTCGCGCGCAACACGTCGAAGACAACGCACGTCGTCGTGGAAAGATTGCGGGCCGGGAGCAGCGTCGCGATTTCCGCGGGATGAAGGATGACGTCGATGTGCATGGGAAAAATTTCCGTGGGCGCTGCGCCAGTTATCCCTCAATCCGCCGCATCCATCAACCCTTCCCCCGCCCGCGCGGCCAGGTCTTGCGCGCGTGATGAAAAAGATACTGCTGCGCGTAGCCGCCGTACGGGCCGAAGTATTCCGCCGAAAATTCGCGCAGGCGCTGCGTCGTCAACTTGCGCTTCCGTTTGAAATACAGTTCCCGCAGGACGCGCTCGATCCACACATCGATCGGAAACGCCCGCACCCGCTCGAAGCCGAAAAGCAGCGCGCAGTTCGCCACCTTCTCGCCGACGCCGGGCAGGCGGCACAGCGCGGCGCGCGCCGCCGCGTCGTCGAGTTGCGCGACCTTTGCCAAATCGACCGCGCCTTCCGCAATCATGCGCGCCGCACCGAGCAGATTCTTCGCGCGAAAACCGAGCGCACACGCGCGCAGGTCGGCTTCGCTCAATTGCGCGAGTGCCTTCGGCGTCGGGTAGGCGAAAAGCTCGCGTCCATTCCATTCCAGCCGCGCGCCAAAGCGCCGCCGCAGCGTGTGCGAAATCTGCGCGATATGCGCGACCTGCTTCATCGACGACGTGATGAAAGTCGCCACGCATTCCCACGCGGGCTGCCGCACGATCCGCATCCCGCGGCAAAAGCGCGCCGCCTCCGCCATCGCCGGATCGTCGGGAAACGTCGCGCAGATTTCCGCGAGCGGGTGATCGAGCGCGAGATAGCGCGCCGCGATTTTCTCACCGCCCGCCGACACGAAAACCTGCCCGTCCCTTTGCTCCAAAAACAGCGCCGCATCGCCCACCGCTCCGAGCCAGCCCGCACCCTCTCGCACCCAATGAAACACCTGCCCGCAGCCGAGCGTGGATTCCAAATCGAAATCGGGAGCCGTCAGTGCCGTCATATTGGCTGCCATGCTGGTCATTCCGTGGCCTGCACGAAACCGGATTTTACGTGCGGCGGCAATGATTAGGCATTTTTGCAATGACACCACAATTCCGCTGGCGCGGCGGACTTCGCGGCAGATAGTCCGCCGTCCCTCTCAACTCCTCTGATGAAACCCGGAATCCTCCTGCTGATCCTCGCCGCTCTGCTGCTCGCGCCGGTTCGCGCGCTGCCGCCGAACGATGCGGTCGTCGCCTTCAGCGAAATCCACTACAACCCGCCGGGCACGGGCGACGCGGGCGAGTGGGTCGAGCTTTTCAACATGATGAGCGTGAGTGTGGATCTGTCGGGCTGGCAGCTCGCGGGCGGGGTGGCGTACACGTTTGCCAACGGCACGGTGCTGCCGTCGGGCGGGTATCTGGTGGTGGCGAAAACGCCGGGGAGCATCGCGGGCGCGCTGGGGCCGTTCACGGGGACGCTGAAAAACTCGGGCGACACCCTGCGGCTGCTCGACAACAGCGGGCGCGCGATGGACGAGGTGACCTACGGCGATCACGGCGACTGGCCGGTGGCGGCGGATGGCGGCGGGCCGACGCTGGCAAAACGCGACCTGTACAGCGGCTCGGCGCTGGCGGCGAGCTGGGCGGCGAGCGCGCAGGTGGGCGGCACGCCGGGCGCGGTGAATTTTCCTCCTCCGGCACCGGCGGTGACGACGCGGGTGATCGGGCAAAGCTCGGTGTGGAAATACAATCAGACGGCGCAGGCCGCGGGCTGGCAGGCTCCGGCGTTCAGCGAGGCAGGGTGGAGCAGCGGGGCGGCGGGGTTTCAGTTTGGCAATCCGCAGATTTACATGGACGCCCCGACGGCGGTGCCGGGCGGCATCTGGAGCGTGCTGGCGTGGACCGGCGACGCGACCTCCGGTGTGAGCACGGCGAAAAGCTACACGCACAAGATCAGCCTCAACCACGCGGGGGCGGTCACGGCGATCAATGGCGTGACCTTCGATGCGCCGGGCTCGGGCGTGCAGTCCGGCGCGACGTGGGCGCTGCTCGGCGCGACCAGCCCGTACACGAACAACGGCAACGGCCAGGGCGCAAACAATCTCCCGGCGGGCACCGGCAGCCGGCAACTCTGCGAGGAATTTTTTTACGGCAATACCTACAACGGCAAGTCGCGCCTCGAACTCACGGGGCTCACGCCGAACCAAAGCTACATCGCGACTTTCTACGCGGTGGGCTTTGGCGATCCGCCGTCGCGGCGGAATGCGATCACGCCGAGTGACAGCGGCACGCCCTACATCGTGGATGAAAACGCGACGCGCTCGGGCAACGGGCTGATTGTGAAATATCATTACACGGCGAGCGGCAACGGGACGTTCGCGTTCGATTTCCTGCCGCTCGATGCGGGGACGTGGCATCACTACGCCTTCAGCAATGAGGTCGCCGCCGCGCCGCCGATCGAGACGCCGGCGACGGGCGTGGCGATTGCGGATTTCAGCTCGGAGCGAACCTCGGGATTCACGCGCGCGGCGGTGAATTGCATCAACGGCTCGGGCCTCACCGGCCAGACGCATTCGATCACGGCGAACGGCACGATGTGGGAGAGCAACGGCTTTTCCAGTTCGCCGGTTGATCCGCTGCCGGCGGTCATTACGTTCGATCTCGGGAGCACGGTGCATCTCACGTCGTTCCATGTTTGGAATTACAACGAGGCGACGCCAACGCCCGGCGCGAACTCGGTCGAGGTGCTCGTGGCGGTGAATGCGGCGGGGCCGTTCACGAGCGCGGGCACGCTGAGTTTCATCAAGGCCAGCGGGCTCGCGACGGAACCGGGGCAGCATTTTGAATTCGACCGGACGGGCGTGCGCTATGTGCGTTTCAACATCACCACGAACCAAGGCGACGGCAGCCAGCTCGCCGGTTTGAGCGAGGTGAAATTCTACATCGAAGGCACGCCGCCCGCGCCGGTGCCGGTGCCGTACCGGGAGAAAATCTCGTCGCTTTTCAACACAGGCATCACCGCCGCCGGCACGCCCGCCGTGCCGGGCACGGGCGACGTGCATTACACGAACGTGACCAACAGCGTCCCGGCAGTGGTGCAGGTCGGCCATCCCGCGTGGCTCGGTGCGGACGGCATTTCGCTCTGGACGGGCCTCACGGGCAACGGCGCGGACAGCGTGGCGGCGGGGCAGTTCACCTGGCGGACGACGTGCAATCTCAGCGGCTACCAGCTCGCGACGGTGACGGCGAATCTCTACGTCTGCGCGGACAACTCGCTCGACAACGTGCTGCTCAACGGCGTGAGCAAAGGGATCGCGACCGGCGGGTTTGCGAGCTACCTCGGGCCGTTCGCCGTGACGGGCTGGGCGGCGGGCGCAAACACGATCGACTTTCTGTGGACCAACGCCGGACCCGGCGCGAACCCCGGCGGCTTCCGCGTGAAATGGGACGCGACCGCGCAGCCGCTCCTCGCGAATACCACGCTGCCGTCGAATCCGGTGACGACGTATTTCCGGCAGAAGTTCACCTACAACGGCAACCCCGCGTCCGCCTACCGCCTGCTGCTGAACTACGTCGTCGATGACGGCGCGGTCTTTTACCTCAACGGCACCGAGCTGCATCGCGTGCGCGTGACCGGCTCGCCGACCAGCACCACGCTCGCCGACAGCGATGTGGTGTATCCGAAATTCAGCGGCGTGCTCGAAGTCCCCGTGACCGCGCTCGTGACCGGCGAGAACACGCTCGCCGTCGAGCTGCACCAGCCCGGCGCGGGAAACGCGGACGCCTTTTTCCTCGCCACGCTCGACCTTATCGAGACGCCGCCCGCGCCATCGTACACTTCGGCGGTGACGTTCAATGAATTCGCGAGCACGAACGCGGCGACGTGGTTCGCGGAGCTGCGCAATACGAGTGCGGCTACGGTCTCGCTTGCGGGCTACACGCTCACCACTTCGGGCAGCGCGACCTATTACACCTTCGGCGCGGGCGCGACGCTCGCGGCGGGCGCGGTGCTCTCGCTCGATCAGTCGGCGCTCGGCTTCCGTCCGCTCGCGGGCGACAAGGTTTTCCTCGCCACTCCCGGAGGCGCGGGCGTGGCCGACGCCGCGCTCGCGGGCTCGAAGGCGCAGGCGCGCGACGCGACCGGACGCTGGCTCGTGCCGAGCGCGGCGACGCCAGGCGCGGCGAACACTTTCTCGCTCAACTCCGCGATCGTGGTGAATGAGATCATGTACAAGCATCACGCGACCTTCCTGCCGACGGGCACGGTGTCGCAGCCGGAGCAGTGGATCGAACTCTACAACCGCAGCGGGTCGCCGGTGACGCTGACCGGATGGAAGCTGAGCGGCGGCGTTTCATTCAGCTTTCCCTCGGGCACCACGCTCGCCGCGGGCGCGTACCTCGTCGTCTCGAATGACCCGGCGTCGCTGCTCGCGAAATTCCCGGCAATCACCGTCCTCGGCCCGCTGAGCGGAAAGCTCTCGGGCACGGACGACACCGTGCGCGTGGTGGACGCCAGCGGAAACCCCGTGAACGAAGTCCACTACTACGGCGGCGGGCGGTGGGACGGGAGCGCGAACGGCGGCGGATCGAGCCTGGAGCTGCGCAATCCGAACATGGACAACACGGTGCCCGAGGCGTGGAGCGGCAGCGATGAAACGGCGAAGTCGGCGTGGCAGACGTTCTCGTACTCCGGCGTGGCGGACACCTATCCCGGCAGCAGCGAGCCGACGACCTACAACGAATTCATCTTTGGCCTGCTGAGCGACGGGCAGTTTCTGATCGACGACCTGAGCGTGAAGGAATTGAGCGTGGGCAACCGCGAGTGCCTGCAAAACGGCACCTTCGCGAACGGCACGTCGAGCGCGTGGCGGCTGCTCGGCACGCACGGCAGCCACGGACGCTCGATCGTCGTGGACGATCCGTCCGCGCCGGGAAACAAAGTGCTCAAGGTCGTCTCGACCGGGGCCACCGAGCACATGCACAACCACTGCGAGACGACGCTGCAAAACGCCGGCAGCTATCTCACGATCAACCCCGCGAGCACTTACTCCATCAGCTTCCGCGCGCGCTGGCTCACCGGTTCGCCGCGTTTGCAGACGCGCCTTTATTTCAACCGCCTCGTCCGCCAGCTCCTGCTCCCGATGCCGGACAACAACGGCACGCCCGGCGGGCCGAACAGCAGCTTCATCGCGAATCCGGGGCCGACTTATTCCGGCCTCGCGCACTCGCCGGTGCTGCCGGATGCGCTCGCGCCCGTGACCGTGCGCATCGTCGCCACCGATCCGCAGGGCGTGGCGCAGATGGCGGTGAAATGGCGGCTCGACGGGCAGACGTGGCAAAGCGCGGCGATGGCTCTGGTGGGCGATCATTACGAAGGCACGATCCCCGGCCAGTCAGCGGCGACGCTCGTGCAGTTCTATGTCGAGGGGCAGGATGGGTCCGGCGCGATCTCGGATTTTCCCGCGGCGGGCGCGGCGTCGCGCGCGCTCATCCGGTGGAAAGACGGCACCGCGCCGAGCACGCCGGGGCAGGAGTTCCGGCTGCTGATGACCGCGGCGGACGCGGACTTCATGCACACTGCGACGAACGTGATGAGCAACGACCAGCTTCCCTGCACGGTCGTCTATCGCGGCAGCGAGGTTTTCTACGACACCACGGTGCGGCTGAAATCCAGCGAGCGCGGACGCTATGCGGACACGCGCCTCGGCTTCTCGATCGCGTTCGATCCGATGCACCTTTTCCGCGGCACGCTCGACTCGGTGAACCTCGACCGCAGCGGCTACGGACGCGGCACGGACAACAGCGGCTTTGGCCAGACGGAAATCGTGAACTGGCACTTCTTCGCCCGCGCCGCCGGAGTCTCCGCGATGCGGAACGACCTCGTCTATCTCATCGCGCCGCGCTCGCAGCACACCGGCTCGGCGATGCTGACGATGGCGGAGTTCAACGACGTGTATCTCAACGGCCTTTACCTCAACGGCGCGAACACGCCCGAGTTCAAATACGAACTCGTCTATTCGCCGACGACCACCACGGGCGGGCCGGAGGGTTTGAAACTGCCGCAGCCCGACGACGTGCGCGGCGTCGCGAT
>JANXSB010000072.1 GCA_025352865.1 Chthoniobacter sp.
GTGAGCGAGGTTTTCGCCAGACCGAAATCGATCACCTTCGCCACGATCTCGTCGTCCTCGCGCACGAGCATGAGGTTCGCGGGCTTGATGTCGCGATGCACCAGCCCCTGCGCCGCCGCCGCGTTCAGCGCACGCGCGACCTGCGCGGTGATCGTCAGCGCCATCAGCGGCGCGAGCGGTCCCTGCCGCTTGATGAGCGCCTCCACGGTTTCGCCGTCGATGTATTCCATCGCGTAAAACCACGTGTCGCCCTCGGTGCCGAGATGAAAAACCGACGCCACATTCCGGTGCCGCAGCTTCGCCGCCGAGCGCGCCTCGCGCACGAACCGCTGCCGCGCCACCTCGCTGTTCAGATACGTCGCGTTGATGACTTTGAGCGCGACCGTGATGCGCAGGCTCGTGTCAAACGCCTTGTACGTGATGCCCATCGCCCCGCGCCCGAGTTCGTAGAGCGAACCGTCGTCACGGGTCTGAACTTCGTAGTGGTCGAAAATGGCGGCCTCGGGCATGAATGTTTCTTTCAGACGCAATGTGCGTGCGAGAGCGTGAAAAGTTGCAGTTTTTTGCAGCCTTGCGCAATCTGCAACCCGCATAGTGCCCGAACCCAATGGGAGCGAAACTCAAGATCCAACCCGCCACCGCCGACTCTTTCGAGGTCGGCATCGGCAACACCGCGTCCATCGGCCGCACGCGGGAAAACACCGTCTGCCTCAGCTTCAGCCCGCTCGTCTCGCGTCAGCACGCTCTCATCCGCTGCCACAATGGCTGGCAGTACCAGCTCATCGACCTCGGCAGCCGCAACGGCACCTACGTGAACGACGAGCGCGTGGTCATGCCGGTCACGCTCAAAGACAGCGACAAAATCCGCATCGCCGACAACCAGATGGTTTTCGTGGAGCACGACGACGAGCCCGGCAGCGACACCAACGCGATGACCATGGTCGGCAGCGTGGATCATTCCGTGGTCGAGGCGCGGCCCGTGGCGCTGCTCGTCTGCGACATCCGCGGCTTCAGCACGATGTCGGAAAAAGTCTCCGGCGAAGACATGGCGCAGGCGCTCGGCGCGTGGTTCCGCGAGACGGGCAACATGGTCGCGCAAACCGCCGGGACGATCGATAAATTCATCGGCGACGCGATGCTCGCGTACTGGGGTGCGGTGGGCCGCGGCACCTCGGATTGCGGCACCGCCTTTGCCTCCGCGAAACGCATGCTCGCGCTCGCGGACTCCCGCACCTGGCCAAACGGCGAGCCTTTCAAAATCGCCATCGCGCTCCACTACGGCCGCGTGACGTGCAGCAATGTCGGCGTCTCCGCTGCGCGCGATGCGACGATCATCGGCGACGCCGTGAACACCGTCTTCCGCCTCGAGGCGATCTCCAAGGAACTCGGCCAGCGCGTGCTCATGTCCGGCGATTTCGCGGAGGAGATGCCCGACATGAAAAAGTTCGCGGATCTCGGCGAGCGCACGCTCAAAGGCAAGGCGCAGACGGTGCGCGCCTACGGGCTGGTGGAGTAAGCCGGAGGCGATTCCGCGGTCAGCCGCCGAGCGGCACTTCGTGGTATTCCAGCGCCCATTCGCGCATGAAACGCACGCGCTCGGGGCGGATGCGGTAGATGATGAGCGCGGGGTTTTCCGGCGAACCGAGATAGCGCCGCAGGAGCGCGTTGCTTTCCCAGATTTCGCGGAGCAGCGCAGCGTCGGTGAGGACTTCGGCGACGCCCGTGATGCGCACCTGGTCGTGGTGCTCGTCGAGGTAGCACAGCTCCACCTTTGGGTTCGCGGCGATCTCGCGCGTCTTGCCGTAGCTGCGGAGATTCGCGACGTAGATCGTGAAGCCATCCACGCGCACCGGCGACACCGGACGCAGGCGCGGCTGGTCGCCATCGACCGTGGCGAGCTGCGGAAATTTCGCGCGCGCGATCACCGCGCGGGCGAGCGCGGGGAGTTCTTCGGGTGTGATGGGCTGAGGGTTCGATACGGACATATCACGGAAAAAATGAGCGCGGTAGGGACGGCACTCCGTTGCCGTCCGGGCGAGCGCAGCGAGGTGGCGGGCGACCGTCTCCGCGCACGCACGTCATCACGTTCGCGGACGGCTCGGAGAGCCGTCCCTACCTACGCCGGAGCGCCGGTCAGGCCGGGGAAATCAGGTGCGATGGTCGTGCCTTCCTCGCGCTTGAGCGGCGGCGGCTCCGATGGGCGCTGCGGTTTGGTCGGCGGCACCGGCGGGGTGAGCATGTGGCCGTGCTCCATGATTTCGAGGATCTGTTTGCGATCCAGCGTCTCGTATTCGAGCAGGGCTTTGGCGATGGCTTCGAGTTTCGGGCGATTGTCGGTGAGGAGTTGGACGGCGCGGCGGTAGGCGTCGTCGCAGAGCTTGCGGACTTCGGCGTCGATCTCCTGCGCCGTCGCTTCGCTGTACTCGCGGCCCTGGCCGAGATTGCTGCCGAGGAAAACGTAGTCCTCGTTCTTGCCGTACTCGACCATGCCCATCTTCTCGCTCATACCCCATTCGCAGACCATTTTCCGGGCGATGGCCGTCGCCTGGCCGATGTCGCCGCGCGCGCCGTTCGTCACGTCGCCAAATTGCAATTCCTCCGCGACGCGCCCGCCCATGATGACCACGAGCCGGTCCACCAGTTCGAGCCGGCGGTGGGTGTGCTTGTCCTCGGTCGGCAGATACATCGTCGAGCCGAGCGACGGCCCGCGCGGGATGATCGTGACCTTGTGCAGCGGGTCCATGTTTTTCACCAGCTCGCAGAGCAGCGCGTGGCTGGCTTCGTGGTAGGCGGTGTTCTCCTTTTCCTTGTCGCTCATCGCCATGCTGCGGCGCTCGCGGCCCCAGCGGACCTTGTCGCGGGCTTCTTCAAATTCATCATTCGTGATCGCCTTCAAGCCGCGCCGCGCCGCGATGAGCGCCGCCTCGTTGATCACATTCGCCAGTTCCGCGCCGGAGAAGCCGGGCGTGCCGCGGGCGACGATGGAGAGGTCCACGTTTTCCGCGAGCTTCACCTTTTTCGCATGCACGCGGAGGATTTCCTCGCGGCCTTTCACGTCGGGCAACGAGACCGTGACCTGCCGGTCAAAACGGCCCGGACGCAGCAGCGCGGGGTCGAGCACGTCGGGGCGGTTCGTCGCGGCGATGATGATGACGCCTTCCTGCGTGTCGAAGCCGTCCATCTCCACGAGCAGCGCATTGAGCGTCTGCTCGCGTTCGTCGTGACCGCCGCCCATGCCGTGCCCGCGATGCCGCCCGACCGCGTCGATCTCGTCGATGAAAATAAGGCACGGCGCGGATTTTTTCCCCTGCTCAAACATGTCGCGCACCCGGCTCGCGCCGACGCCGACGAACATTTCCACAAAGTCCGAACCGCTGATCGAAAAGAACGGCACATCCGCTTCGCCGGCAATCGCGCGGGCGAGCAGCGTCTTGCCCGTGCCCGGCGAACCGACCATGAGCACGCCCTTCGGAATGCGCCCACCGAGCTTCTGGAATTTTTTCGGGTCGCTCAAAAACTCGACGATTTCCTGCACCTCCTCCTTCGCCTCCTCCACGCCCGCCACGTCCTTGAAAGTGATCTTGTTTTTGTCCCGCGACATCATGCGCGCTTTCGACTTGCCGAAATTCATCGCGCCTTTTCCAGCCATGCGGATTTGCTGGCGGAAGAAGAAATAAAGAATCACCACGAAAAGCAGCAGCGGCATGAAGATATTCAGCAGCGCCGACGCGAGAATGGTGCTGTCCGTCTTCGGCGTGACCTTGATCTTGTATTTTTCCTCCAGCATCCATTGGAGATGCGGCTGGTACTGCAGGTTGACCTGGGTCTTGAACTTCTGGGGCGTTGCGCCCTCTTTCTCCCGCATCGAGCCCGCAACGAAATCCGTCGCGCTGCCCGGCTCCGAGATGAGATCAAGCGAGGCGACGCCCGTCTGGGGGTCTTTGAAGAGGAGATCCGCATCCAAGGTCCGCACAAATTCGGGATACGGCAGATCCTTCACGCCGCCCATCATCGGGCCGCCATGGTTGAAAACGTAGGCCCCGCCGAGCATGGCGATGGCGATGGCGAAAAGCACCAGTCCGCGCCAGTTGAAATTGGGGTCGCCACCCGCGCCATTCGGCGGGCGTGTGGGTTTCGGTGAACGAGGATCGGGCTGGGCCATAGGTGTCAGGTGGAAAGAGCCGAGCAGACTAAAGTATCGCCTCCGCGCGCGCAACGGATGCTTTCCGCCAGTTTGAGCTGCATCCGCCGCCCGCAAATGCCCCATGCAAGCCACTCCGACGCCTTTTTTTCATTCCGCGTCGCGCTGGACGTTGACACGTTTTTTCCTCCGCACCATAGTCGCCGCCACATCGTCTCCGCGGGCCGTTTTCGACTGACGAAAAATGCTCCGCGGTCATCCACAACGCGGGCGACCGCACCATCCAGCAACCCACCAAAATCACTTCCATGGCAGACCTCTCCACCGGCAAAAACCTCCTCTCCGCCGACGTCGAAATCAAAGGCTCGATCAAATTTCAGAACGAACTCACCATCGACGGCAAGGTCGAGGGCGAGATCACGTCCACCGGCACGCTGACCGTCGGTGAGAACGCGGAAATCCGCGGCGAGATCAAGACCAAGTCCGCTACCGTGCTCGGCAAGGTGCATGGCAACATCACCGTCGAGGAGCGCTGCGAACTCAAGGCCCGCGCGGTGCTGCACGGCGACCTCAAGGCGGCTCGGCTCGTCATCGAGGAAGGCGCGACCTTTGTGGGCAAGTCGGAAGTGACGCCGAAGGGTGCCACCCGTCCTCAGGAAGCCCCGCGCGCGGCCGCTCCCGCCCGCTAAGCGCGGTCGTCGTGGCCAATACTCCGAAGCCGTCTGACAAAGTCAGCGCTGACTGCCCGCACTGCGGGTTCAGCCAGCTCGAGTCGGCTTTTGCCAAATCGACTTTCTGCCGCAAGTGCGGGCAGCATTACTCGATCGAGAAACTGCTGGCCAAGGAGGTCGCGAGCCTCAAGGGGCCGTCCATTTTCGACAAGCTGTCGAAGATGGTCGCGGGGGAAAAGGTGCGCGACATCTGCTGCTTTTCGTGCGGCCACCAGCAGCAGGTCAGCAGCGCGGCGCAGTCGAGCCTGTGCCCGCAATGCAGCTCGTACGTGGATCTGCGCGATTTCAAAATCGCGGGGCCGTTTGGGCGCAGCATCCAGACGCAGGGCGAGATCGTCATCACCGCGAAGGGCGATGTGACGAGCGCGAAGCTCGCGTGCGGCTCCGCGCAGATCGAAGGCAAGGTGCGCGGCCAGTTCCTCTGCACCGGCGAGGCGCGCGTGAAACTGCAGGGCAAATTCGTCGCCGACCTCGATGTGCATCGTCTCGTGGTTGAGAAAAAGGCCGACGTTGAATTCGCCCGAGTCGTGAAGGCGCGCGGCGTCGAAATCCACGGGAAGGTTTCGGCGAACATCAACTGCGACGGCTGCGTGAAGGTCGCCTCCGGCGGCGTGCTCGAAGGTGTGATTCACGCGCGGTCGATCAACGTCGAGAAAGGCGGATTTTTTTCCGGCGAACTCATCATCGGGCAGGAGGAGGTGACGCAGGGCGACCTGCTCGGCGAAGCCACGGGTTTTGCCGGCGGCGAAGGGCCGGAGTTGCGCCCGGCGTAGCCGGAGGCTCTCCGCTAAAAAGCAAAAACGCGGCCCCTTGCGGAGCCACGTTTTTGTGGACCAAACTCGGACGAGTTCGGCGGATGAGATTACTTGATCTCGACCTTGGCGCCGGCCGCTTCGATCTTCTTCTTGATCTCTTCGGCTTCTTCCTTGGTGACGCCTTCCTTGAGCGCCTTCGGAGCGCTCTCGACGAGCGCCTTGGCTTCGGCGAGGCCGAGGCCCGCGACGCACGCGCGCACTTCCTTGATGACGGCGATCTTGTTCGGGCCGGCTTCCTTGAGGACGACGTCAAACGCCGTCTTCTCTTCGACCGGAGCGGCGGCTGCTGCGCCACCGCCGGCGGCGGCGACTGCGACCGGAGCCGCGGCGCTCACGCCCCACTTGGTTTCGAGCTGCTTCACGAGGTCCGCGACTTCGAGGACGGTGAGGCCGCTGAGTTGTTCCACTAATGTGCTGGTATCTGCCATATGCTTTCGACTGCGCGGTATCGTCGCCACCCGAAGCTTCGGGCGATTTCAGACCGGCAGCCGCCGGCCCGACGAGGAACCATTTGTTGGTTGTTAAAATCGCGGGCCCCAATTGCGGAGCCCGCGCCTTCCCCGGTTGGCACCGGGAAAATCTTGTTTAGGCGGCGGTTGCGCCGTCCTTCTCCGCCTTGGCTTGGAGCAGGCGGGCGAGGGACGAAGCCGGTTCGTTGAGCACGCGGACGAGCTTGCTCGCCGGGGCGTTGAGCGTGCCGAGCAGGGTCGCCAGCAGCACTTCGCGGGAAGGCAGGTCGGCGATCGCTTTGATCTGCTCGGTCGAGACGACGATCTTATCGACGACTCCCGTCTTCATCTCGGGCTTCTTGAATTCGGCGGTGAAGTTCTTCAGCACCTTGGCTGCGGCGGCGACATCTTTGTCACCGACGACGATGGCTGTCTGGCCTTTTAGCTCGGCCAACTCCGGCAGGCCGGCGCTCTTCGCGGCGCGGCGCAGGAAGGTGTTCTTCACGACGTGGCAGCGCGCGCCGACATTCCACAGGCGGGTGCGCAATTCGGCAAACTGGCCGACTTTCAAGCCGGTGTAATCGGCGACGAACAGGAAAGGCGACGCGTTCAGCTTCGCCTGCAAATCTTCAACAATGGTTTCTTTCGCGGGATGCATGTGATGGGTCTCCGGTTAGTTCTTGATGAAGGACGACGCATCGATTTTCAGGCCGGGCGTCATGGTCGCGCTGAGCGTCACGTTTTCGACAAAGATGCCCTTCGCGGTCGCGGGCCGGGCTTTCACCACGGCCTCGATGACCGCGGTGCCATTCTCGACGAGCGCCTGCGCGGCAAAGGAAAACTTGCCGACGGGCACGGCGCAGTTGCCGTTCTTATCGAGCTTGAACTCGACGCGGCCCGCCTTGACTTCCTTCACGGCTTTCGCGGTGTCCTCGGTCACGGTGCCGGTCTTCGGATTGGGCATCAGGCCGCGCGGCCCGAGCACCTTGCCGAGCTTGCGGACTTCCGCCATCGCGCCGGGCGTGGCGATGGCCACGTCGAAATCCTGAAACCCGCCCGTGCATTTCTCGATCATGTCCTTGTAACCGACGAACTCCGCACCGGCCTCGCGGGCGGCATTCGCGGCCTGGCCTTCGGCGAAGACGAGCACGCGCACGTTTTTTCCGGATCCATTCGGGAGCGGGCAGGTGCCGCGGACCATCTGGTCGGATTGCTTCGGATCGACTCCGAGGCGGAAGGAAAGAGTGACCGTCTGGTCAAACTTCGGGGCGGGAAGCGTCTTGAGAACGGTGACGGCTTCGGGGAGCGGATAGCTCTTGTGGGCGTCCACCTTTTCGGCGGCGGCGCGGTAACGTTTGCTGCGTTTAGTTTGCATGATCTTTTGCAGTGCTGGCGAGCTTTGGGCTCTCCTGCGGTATGGGTTGAAGGGTTGATCCGCCCGGAAGCGGGACGCGGAAAGTATCGGATGAACCCGGTGTGTCAAAAGATTTTCTCTGCGAATCCCGGCTTTGTGATGGAAGCCGCGAAACATCGCATAGCGGGTGAAAATCAAATGGCGACTGGACGCGCCGCCCGGTGCGCGGCATCGTCTGGGAACCCGAACCTTTTCTGATTTCATGAAATCCATCATCCTACGCCTGACCCTTGCCTCTGTCCTAGCCTTGAGCGGCCTCACCGCCTGTCCCAAGAAGCCCGACGGCACTGCTCCGGTTCAGGTCGAGGAATTGAAGAACGGCCACAAGCAAAAGCTCAAAAAGGACGGCACAAAGAAGGCGAAAAAGGTGAAGAAGGACAAAGCGCCGACGGATCCCATCGCTCCCGCCACGCCCGCACCGCCGGTGCCCTAGGATTTGGACTGCCATGCGCCGCGCCCGATTACTGGGCGCAAAAAAGGGCCGGCAGCATTTCGCAGCCGGCCCTTTCGGGTAACGATTTCCGTCGCGCGGGTTATTGCGCCTCGACTTCCACACCCATCTGCCGCGCGGTGCCGGCGATGATGCGATAGGCCGCAGTCTCGTCGCGGGCATTCAGGTCCTTCATCTTGATTTTCACGATGTCGAGCACCTGCTTCTTGGAAAGCTTCCCGACCTTCACCTTGTTCGGTTCCTTCGAGCCAGCAGCGATGTTCGCGATCTTCTTGATAAGGATTGAGGCGGGCGGTGACTTGGTGATGAAGGTAAAGGACTTGTCCTTATAGACGGTGATGACCACCGGCAGGATGTCGCCCGCCTGCTTTTGGGTGGCGGCGTTGAATTCCTTGCAGAAGGCCATGATGTTCACGCCTTGCTGACCGAGCGCAGGACCCACGGGCGGTGCCGGGTTCGCCTGGCCGGCGGGGATTTGCAGTTTGATTTGTCCGACGATTTCTTTAGCCATCTGAGTTGGAGTTTTTGTTAGTTAGGTAAGTGGGTGGGCGGGTTAGCTGCGTTCGACCTGCCAGTATTCGAGATCGACGAGCGTGTTGCGTCCGAAGATGGAAACTGAGACGCGCAGCTTGCCGCGATCTGGGTCGATTTCCTCGACGACGCCAGCCTGGTTTTGGAAGGGCCCGTCGGCGACTTTCACGGTCTCGCCGACGCTGAAGGAAATCTTGGGCTTGGCCTTTTCCTCGCCGCCGCGGATTTGTGCGAGCATGCCTTCGACTTCGGCTTTGGCCATGGGAATCGGGCGGTCCTTGTTACCGGCAAACCCAATGACGCCTTCCGTGTCCTTGATGAAATACCAAGTCTTTTCCACGAGCTGCCGATTGTCATCGAGCAGGAACATGTTCACAAAAATGTAGCCGGGGTAGAGCTTCCGAATCGTCTCGGTTTTCTTGCCTGCCTTGATCGATGAGACACGCTCGGTGGGCAGCAGAATCTCATAGACATAGTCACCCATCTCCTCGGTCTTGATCCGTTTGACGAGTTTGTCATGCACCCGATTTTCCAACCCGGAAAGGAGATGGACGGCGTACCACTGCTCGCGTTTTTGTTCTTCGGTCATGGGTGGGAAAATCTTAAGCCTTGGGTGCCCCGAAGAGGTAGCCCATGAGCATGTTAAAAATGAAGTCCCATCCGGCCACATAGCCGCTGAGCAGGAGCATGGCGATGACGACGATGAGCGTGGAGTCAGTCAGCTCCTTGTATTTTTTCATCCCCTTTTCCTTGGGATCCCAAGGCCACGAGGCCTTCATGAGTTCGACTCGGACTTCGCTGAAAAAACTCTTGCTCGGAACAATCATGCGCGGGGACGGTGGGACGGGTGCGGGTGGAATTTTGGAGAGCACGTCAGGAGGGACTTGAACCCCCAACAAGCGGTTTTGGAGACCGCTGCTCTACCAATTGAGCTACTGACGTATTATTACTTTCTGCCGAAAACGCGGGGCGGACTAAGCATCCGCCCCGCGCGAAGTTCGGCAAGTTCTCTTTGGATAATTTACTTGGGGACGATCTCGGAGATGCGGCCTGCACCCACGGTCTTGCCGCCCTCGCGGATGGCGAAGCGCATGGTTTTTTCCATGGCGACCGGGGTGATGAGCTCGACTTCGACCGAGACGTTGTCGCCGGGCATGACCATCTCCACGCCTTCGGGGAGCTTGACCGAGCCGGTCACGTCCGTCGTGCGGAAATAGAATTGCGGGCGGTAGTTCGTGAAGAACGGCGTGTGACGGCCGCCCTCTTCCTTCGAGAGGACGTAGATTTCCGCCTTGAACTTCGTGTGCGGCTTGATGCTGCCGGGCTTGGCGATGACCATGCCGCGCTCTACATCGTCCTTCTTCGTGCCGCGGAGCAGCAGACCGACGTTGTCGCCGGCGCGCGCTTCGTCGAGGAGTTTGCGGAACATTTCGATGTCCGTGACGGTGGTCTTCGCCGTGTCGCGGATGCCGACGAGCTCGACTTCCTCCATCTTTTTCAGGATGCCGCGCTCGACACGTCCGGTGGCGACAGTGCCGCGACCTTCGATGTTGAACACGTCTTCCACCGGCATCAGGAAAGGCTGATCGACCGGGCGCTCGGGGAGCGGGATGTATTCATCCACCGCGTCCATGAGCTCCTGGATGCACTTGGCGTCCGCATGATTCGGGTCGCCGGCTGCGAGAGCCTTCGTGGCGCTGCCTTTGACGATGGGGATTTTGTCGCCGGGAAAGTCATACTGCGTGAGCAGATCGCGCACTTCCATGTCCACGAGATCGAGCAGTTCAGGATCATCGACCATGTCGCACTTGTTGAGGAAGACGACGATCGAAGGCACACCGACCTGGCGGGCGAGGAGGATGTGCTCGCGGGTCTGCGGCATCGGGCCGTCCGCGGCGGAGACCACGAGGATCGCGCCGTCCATCTGCGCGGCACCGGTAATCATGTTCTTCACATAATCCGCGTGGCCGGGACAATCGACGTGCGCGTAGTGGCGCTTCTCGGTCTGATACTCGACGTGGGCGGTGTTAATGGTGATGCCGCGCGCCTTCTCTTCGGGAGCGGCGTCGATGTCGGCATAGCCCTTGGCTACGGCGAAGCCTTTCTTCGAGAGAATGGTGGTGAT
>JANXSB010000154.1 GCA_025352865.1 Chthoniobacter sp.
CGGGTCACGCCGTAGAGGTAGTTCAGCAGGCTCGACGGAAAGAGCGGATGCACCTGGCTGAGAAAGATGATCTTCCACCCGTCGCGCGCGATGGCCTCGTCCAGCGCCGCCCATTTCTGATGCCGCAAAAATTTCTTCGCCACCCACCCGCGCCCGAGTTTCCGGCTGAGAAAAAACGACACCGCCGCGCCGCCGACATTGCCGACCACGTTGAGGAAAAAGCCCCACCACAATCCGAAGAAAAGTCCGCTGCCCACCGCCAGCACACCGCCCGGCAGCAGCAGCACATTGCACGCGGCGACGAGCAGCGGATAAAGCACCGCGCCCCAGAATTCCATCGCGCCGATCCTTTGCTGAAGCTGGACGATGTACGAAACGACCGGGTAGTGCCGCCACACCCACGCGGCAAAAATCGCCGCCAGCAGAACCCCGACGAGTTGGAAGTAGAAGGCGCGTTTGATCCGGGACATGGCTTAGCGCGGTGCTTCGCGATCCTGCAAGGATTTGGCCAGTGCGGCGATGTGTTGCGGGCTCGCGCCGCAACAGCCGCCGAGCAGCCGCACTCCACCCGCGGCGAGCGCGAGTCCCGTAGTGGTGAAATCCTCCGGCGATACAGGATAAATGAGCCGTCCATCCACAGACTCCGGCAGACCGGCGCTCGGGAAGGCCGCCAGCGGGCCGCAGTCGGCGCACGCTTTCAGCACCGCCAGTACTTCCTCCGGGCCCACGCAATTCACGCCGACCACGTCTGCACCGGCGTCGCGCAGCCGGGCAAAAGCCTCGGCCAGCGGTGTCTCATCGCGCAGCGTGCCGTCTTCGAGCGGGACCAGCGAGCACACCACCGGGCAGTGATGCAGCGCCTGCTTGGCTGCCAGCGCCACGAGCAGTTCCTCCAGGTCGAGAAAAGTTTCGAGAAAGACGCACTGTGCGCCGCCATCGAGGAGGGCACCGATCTGGTCTCCAAAAATCTGCGCGCGATCCAACCCGACGGCGCGGGCCGCCTCCTCGTTCATGTCGAGTGGACCGACGCTCCCCGCGACCAGCACACCCTTCCCCTTGGCCGCATCCCTGGCGAGCTGCGCCGCCATCCAATTGAGTTCGCTCACACGATGATCGAGTTCATGGCGGGCGAGCCGCGCGGCATTGGCTCCGAAGGAATTCGTCCGGATGAGCCGCGCTCCGGCGTTGATGTATTGCTCGTGAATTCCGCGCACGACACCGGGCTCGCTCACGCAAAGCTCCTCCAGACAACTTTCCATCGGCACGCCCGCCTCAATCAGCGCCGTGCCCATCGCCCCGTCGCCGGGCAAAATGCGTTGCTGCAATTCATCGAGAAAGTCCATGGGCGCGCGAAATATCCGCGCCTGATCCGGCCTTGCCGAGAAGAAAAGCGGCGTGCTTCAGCCGGTCGGCGCGACCGCGTTCGCCGCCCTCCGCGCACTCCATTTTGCTTTTCCGAAAGCGACCGCAAATGTGGTCGCTAGGACGGCTGCGAAAAGCAGCGCCGCTCCGCCCAGACCGAATCCACCGCGAGGCACCCCGGCCTGCACCGTCCACTCGATGACCAGCAAATGCGCCGCGTACATGACCAGCGACTCGCGCCCCGCGAACAAAACGCCGCGCGGTTTCCATTCCCGCGCGATCCACTGGCAGAGCGCCGCCAGCGCCAGCACCCACGCCAGCCGCGCGCAGAAAAACGCCGCGCTCAGCGCGGAAAACGTCCCGTCGCTCGCGAGGAGCGCGCACCATTTCACACCGCCCGCCGCGACGAGCAGCCAGCCCGCATGCCGCGAGGCAAACGCCCCGGCCAGCGCGCCGCAAAAGACAAACGCCGCCCACGGAAACAGCGGAAACAGCGAGCCCGTCCGATCATTCACAAACGCCGCGAGCGGCCCCGGCCCGCCGCTCCAATGCGCGGAACCGGGCGCGAGCAAAACCGTCCCCACCGCCAGCGCCGCCATGACCGCCAGTCGCCCTGCGCTCCGCCATTTTTCCGCCAGCACGCCGCATAGCGCCTGCACACCGAGCACGCAAAAAAGCGCCGCCGCGAGACATTGCAGCACGTCCACCTGCGTCCCCGTGAGCAGCGCAGCCGCCCAGCGGTGCTGCGCGATTTCCGCGAACGGAAAATGCAGCGCATACCCCAGTGCCGCGACCCCGAGCAACCGCTTCGCCTTGCGCGCAAAGTCCACGCGTTTCCCCGCACCCGCCCGCCAGCTCATGCCCAGCGCGTATCCCGCGATGAAAAGAAACGCCGGCGCGACCAGCCCGTTGAACCAGTTCAGCCACGGAAACCACACCGCCTCGCGCAACGTCGGCGCGAGGAAAGTATTCACCACATGCGTCTCGATCATCGCGAGCACCGCCGCCCCGCGAAACATGTCCAGCCACTCCACACGCTCCCGCGCTTTGGCAGGAGCAGTGGTCGCGACGGATGACATGCCGCGACTCGTTACCAGCGTCGTCCACGATTCTTAATCTTAATCTTAATCGTAATCCCCCGCCGCCCGCCGCCTGTGCGTTGCCTTTCAATCGTCCCCGACCGCTACTTTCCCTTCGCCGCCGGCTCTTTCCCATGCGCAATCGCCGGCCAGAACTTGTCGTATTCAAATGGCCGGCTGAACTCGCCGTGATGACATTTCCGGCAGTCGCCCGCGCCGACCGGATGAAACTTCGCCGTCACCTCGCCGCCCCCGCGCCGCTGCTCCACATGCGCGCTCCCCGGCCCGTGACAGCTCTCGCACCCGACATCCACGAGCTTCGCGTCGCCAAACTCCCGCCGGTATCCCGACACGGTCGCGAAGCCGACCGTATGGCAGGCGATGCAGTTCGGATCGGCGTCCGCCTTGAATGCCACGAGCGTCGCAAAAGCCCGCGCGTGCCCGCTCCCTTGCCACGTCTTCATCGCAGTCGCATGGCACGCCGCACAGCTCTGCGTCCCCGCGTAAACCGCCGTCGCCATCACACCCGGCACCATGTCCTCCGCGAGCTTCGCCGGATCGTCGATCGCCAGTTTCGTTTTTCGCACTTCATCACGGTACGCCACGGCCAGCGCGCGGATTTCTTCGTCCTGCGGGATGCGGTCGCTCACCAGCGTGACCTCGCCTTTCAGCACCTCGATTTTGCCCGGTGAAAGCAACCGCACATTCAGCGTGCCGACCGCGCGCGCCTCATTCGTCACCGCCAAAATCACGCTGCGATTTTCTTTCACGATCTTCTGCGAAGGCTGCTGCACCTTGCCGCCGAGGATCGCATCGAGTTCGTAAAACTGCCGCGCGAGATTCGCCATCGCCGCCTCATCGGCGAAAGCCAGCAGCACGATGAAATCCGCCTGTCCGCGCAGCTTCGGCAGGAGCTTGCCCAGCGCCACATCCATCTCCTCCACCGCCAGCCCCTCGCCGAGCGCCTCGCCTAGTCCGTGCGATTCCATCACGCCTACCAGCGCGATCCGCCACGCGCCGCGGCGCACGATTTTGTGCGTGTCGAAAAGCGGCGTGCCCGTCGCCTTGTCGAGCAGGTTCGCGCTCACCATCGGCACCGGCGCGTGCGCCTTGATCTCGCGGAGCTGCGCCGCCGAAAGCCCCGCCTCGCGCCACCCCACATTCAGCGCCGCGTAGCGCATCTTCGCGAACGCTTCCTGAATGTAGCGATACTCGATCCGCTCGTAATCCGCGCCGCCCGCGATGGCATCGCCGACATCCACGCGCAACTCATCCGGCGCCTCATCTTTTCCAAAAAGCGTCGCGATGCGCGTGAGCCCGCCGAGCTGTCCCGTAAAGCATCCGCACGGCACCAACCGCCCGCGCACATCGCAGGTGAAGAGCACCGTCAGCGGCTGTGGCTGCGGAGCCGAGGGCCTGCTCCTCAACAGCCAGACCGCGCCGCCACCGAGAGCGCAGATGAGCAGAAAGATCGGCAGCCAGCGCTTCATGTTTTAAGTCGTCACCAAAACTTCGCGGTCATTCTGAGCGAAGCGTCATTTCGGCTTTGCGGAATGACGCGCAGTCGAAGAATCCCGTCGAGTTCCCAGCGACGTCTCCGGCAACTCCACGGGATTCTTCGACTTCGCTCCGCTGCGCTCAGAATGACAACGCATGAGGACGCTCAATACAGCAGCGCGTAAGTGAACACGTTCACATTCACCAGCACCGCCTCGACGATCATATTCCCCCCGCAACAGCAGCAACCCTTGGCGTTCGAGACATCGTTCAGCCCGTCCTTGGAATACACCATGACCAGCCGCCCATTGACCTCCATCCCCTCGACGAACGCCTGCCCGCCGTGCTTGTCCGTCAGCCGCGTGACCTGATTCACCGTCGAGAAAACCGGGTGCGACATCGGCAGTTTGACCATCTTGTATTCGGGAAAAATGAGCTTCAGTTCCTTGCGCAGCGCCGTGTCCCAGCTCGGATCGGAGCAGCCCGGACTCGAAAGAATGAAGCCGCCGTTCAGCAGGTATTTCCGCAGATTGTCGCGTTCCTTTTTCGTCAGCGAAAAATCCGCCTCGCCCGACCAGACGCAGAACGGGAAATCAAAAACATTGTCCGCATCGAGCCGCACCGGGACAAAGTTCTTCCCCACATTCAGATTCGTTTTCTCCGCCACGTCCGACAGGAATTTGTCCGCAAAACAGATCGAACTTTTCGTCCCCGCATAGACCAGGTTCCCACATTGCAGCTTCGTCAGATCCGCCTTCGGCGCATTCGCCGCCCGCGTCACTTCCTCCTCCATTTCCTTCTGCTTTTGCTCCGCGGAAACCCCCGCGCCCACGCCGAAAGCGGGCGTCGTCGAAAGCCACATCGCCCCCGCCGCGAGCAGCGCGACAGCACTCAAAAACTCCGTCATCCTGAGCGGAGCGAAGCGCAGTCGAAGGACCTCTAACTTTTTCTTCGGGGCGAAGGGGGTGGGAGAAGCGGCGCGCACCTCACCCGCCGCCTTTCCCGAGGAAATAGTTAGAGGTTCTTCGACTCCGTTCCTTCCCGCAAAGCCGGGAGCGGAACTCCGCTCAGAATGACGGCCGGTTTTTTCGACCGCTGTCGCGAGAAGCGTTGCGTTGCGTGATTCGGTGCTCGTTTTCATGCGCGTGTGCCTACGGCTTCTTCGCCGGTTTCGTGATCGCCTTGAAATACTTTTCCACGATCTCGCTGTATTGCTCGATCATCGTCTCGCCCTGCACCGCGCCGGATTCGCGGTTCACCGCGTTCACGCCATGCACCACATCCGCCTTGTCCAGCGCCACCGGCGCAGTCGCACCATCCGGCATCGCTTGGTTGCGGCCATTGCCGTTCAGCTTGGCCTTGTCGGCATCCGAGACGCGTGCCTCGTTACCCATCACGTTCGCATTCGGCCCGGTATAGACCGCCTGCCCGTCGCGCCCGCCGTTGCCCATCTGCCCTTGCCCCGGCTTGAATCCGCGCCCGCCAAACTTCTTCGACTCCATCATCTGCTTGAACGTCCCTTTGCCCGGCATCCCCGCCTGGATGCTCATGTATTGGTCGAGTTCGCTGCTCATCTCGCCTTCCTTGGCGTTGCACTTGGAAAAGAGCTTCTCCATCTCCCCGCGCAAAGTTTCCGCGAGCTGCGAGCCTTTGTCCCCGTTGCCCGCGAGCATCTCGCCCGTCGCCTTGTTCGCCAGCGTTTGCAGCCGCAGATCGCCCATCGCCTGCGCGATGCTCTTCGCGCTCTGCCCGGCTTTCGGAAACTTCTCCTCTGCGGCCTTGCCGTCCTCCCACAGCTTCTGCTCCACCGCATCCAACTCGTCGCCGATCTGCTTCTGCGCCGCCGCCAGATCCTTCAGCGCGAGCTGATCCTCGCGGCTCAACGGGCCGGCCCGGTCGTAGGCTTTCGACTGCTTCGCCATCTCCTGCTGCGCCGCGTAGAGGTCTTTGAAGCGGTTGATGTCCTTCACGATTTCGTGCAGCAGGCTGATGTCCTCCAGCGGCTTGAGCACCTCGTCTTCCGTCTCCTGCTCCGTCTGCCCGAGACGCGCGAGCTGCTCGTCGGAGGCTTTTTTGAAATCGTCGAGCATCTTCTGGCTCGGAGCCTGTTGGCCGGCGGGCGATGGCTTCCCGTTCGGCTCCTGGCCTTGATTCGCGGGCGGCTGCCCGCCCGCCAGCGCCTTCATCTCCTCCTCGTTCGCCGCCGTGGAATCGCGAATCTCCTGCGCCTTTTCCGCGAGCGTGTTCTTCAGCTCCGCCTCCACATCGTAGAGCGGCTGGTCGCGGACGAAATGCTCCATCGTGTCCGCGAGCGCATTCAGCTTCGCGTTCAGCGCGTGCTGCGCCGCCGTCAGCTCATCCAGCTTCTTTTGCAGCGCCGCCTTTTCCGCGTCGGTCTTCGCCGCGGCGAGCTGCTTTTTCAGCGCGTCGCTTTCCTCGCCCAGCTTCTTCTGCTGCTCCGCGAGGTCGCGGAAATCGTTCACCAGCTTCGCGTATTTCGCCTCGATGTCGCCCATGTCCGTCTGCTCGCGCAGGAAGGCGTTGTATTCCTCCGTCGTGATCACCGTCAGCGTCACCGTCTTGCTCCGCGCGATGTGCGGCTCCGGCGCGTTGTCGATCGCCTCGGCGAAAATCGAAACCGTGTCGCCCGACGCCAGCCCCGTGAAATCCAGCGCCTGCGCCTCCCGCGCGTGCAGCGGCGGTTTCTCGTAGCCGACCACGCGCGGCTCACCGAAGACGCCGTTCCGCGCCGTGTGGATGCGCACCGTTTTCACGCCGTAGTCGTCGCCCGCCTCGACCACCGGCACGGCCTTGAAATCCATCGCCACAAACGTGTCGCCGTTCGGGTTCGCGATCTGCACCTCGGGTGGCAAATCGTGCGTCACCGTCAGCGCGCATTCCCATTTTTCCTGCGAGGCAAAGCCGTCGCGATCCGTGATCGAAAACGCGAGCTGTGCCGGCTGCTTGGCCTCGATCGTTGCCGTCACTTCCTTCTCGCCCGAGGGCTTCATCTCCACCGGCACAACCGTGCCCGATTCATCCGTCACGCTGATGTTTCCGCCCGCCAGCGGCCGGTTCGATTGCAGCCGAAACTCGATCTTGCTGCCCTCCAGCGCCTTCACGTTTTTGAAAGTGAGCGCGTGCTCATCCGGCGGCAGCGCGGTGTAAGCCGGCGGCGTGATTTTCACGAAAGCCCGTTCCAGCTTCGGCGTCAGGATCACGCCCACGCGCCGCTGCTTGCTCTGCGCGTGCCGGTTCTTCGTGTGGGCGAAAAGGATGAGGTTCGTCTTGATCCCCTCGATCTGCTGCGTGAACCCGCGCTCGCCCTTGTCGAACATCGGCACCATTGCCACCTGCTCCGGGTGTCCCTCCGGGAAATAAGACAGCCACAGCTCTCCCGGCCGATGCCCGCCGGATTTCGCCGTCACCAGCAGACTCTCGCCATACACCACCTGCGCCCCGTCCGCGCCCGGCTCGGCGATCTCCAGCCGAGTGAAAGAGTAGGGCGGATGATCGCCAAACGGATCGAAAAACCGCGGCACCTCCGTCCGCGTGATGTCAAAACCCAGCGCCAGCACCGCGGCGAAACCGAGCAACCCGTAGCCCGCGCGTTTCGCCTCGCGCCGCAGCGTGTCCGTGCGCGCGAGTTGCTCGATCGGTTCGTCCCGCAGCTCCCGCGCGTAACTCCTCACCGCCAGCGCCGCCAGTTCCCGCGTCATCTGCATGACGGAGGCATCCGTCGTCTGCGCGCGGAGCTGAAGGATGTTCATCAGCTTCGAGCCGAGCCGCGCGTGCCGGCTCTCCAGCACCCGCGCCGTGTGCTCAAAAGCGTTCCGCTTTCCAAACGCGATCCACCCGCACCAACCCGCAAAGCCCAGCGCCAGCGACGCACCCGCCACGCTCAATCCCAAGCGCACTCCGCCCGCGAGGTGCAGCACCACGTCCACCACGAAGCATCCGAGTACAAATCCGACCGCCCACGGCCACGCCCGCAGCAGCCGCGTCCCGCCGCGTTCGATTTGCAAAATCCGATCCGCCGCCGCCAGCCGCGCCGCCAATGGGCCGAGCGGATCACCCGCGGCGGGAGCCGTGGGCGGAGGCAGTGGCAAAGTCGTGCTCATGGATTGCTCGAACGGGTTTCCGATACTTCGACGATTGCCTCCGACGCTATCCGCTCCGCGAAAAACTGCGCGTCCTAAATTGCTGCGCAGTATTTTCGTCTTGTCGGCGTTCGCCGCGAACCCAGCCCACGACACGGGTCATCCTGAGCGAAGCGGAGGTGGAAAGGCGGGCGTAGCGCAGTCGAAGGATCCCGGTGGTCCTTTAACGTCGAGCGCCAAATCGAACCGCCGGGGTCCTTCGACTGCGTTCCGTCCCACCTTCGCCCGTGACGGAACTCCGCTCAGGATGACGGCTAGTTTTGCGGGAACTCAACCAAGCGCCATCCGCCCCTCACGCCCCGATGGGATGCCAGGTCGTCTTAAACTCCAGCGTGTCGCGGATCGCGTAGAGGCTTTGCGCGGTGTAGGCGAACCAGTCGGGCTGGTCTTCCGCCTTGATCAGCCGCAAGCACTTTACGCTCTCCGCGGCACCGAGTGCGAGGGCCTTGCGCTCCTCCGCGCTCGCCACTCCGCAGAGCGCGCGGAGGTGGGTGTGGGTCGCGAAGGTCGGCAGCATTTCTTTGCGGAAGCCGGTGAGGAGATTGACCACGCCGCCGGGCAGGTCGCTCGTGGCGAGCATTTCGCCGAGGAGGATCGCCGGGTAGGGCTGCGTCTCGGAGGCGAGCGCGACGACGGTGTTGCCGCTCGTGATCGCGGGTGCGAAAAGCGAGACGAGCGCGAGGAGCGGCGCGGCATCCGGCGCGAGGACGCCGACGATGCCCATCGGCTCGGTGACGGTGAAATTGAAATGCGGCGAGGCGACGGGGTTCACGTTGCCGAGCACCTGCTCGTATTTGTCGGCCCAGCCGGCGTAGTAGACCAAACGATCAACGGCCGCGTCGACTTCGCGCCCGGCCGTACTTCGCACCGAGCCAAACCGTACCAGAGTCTCGATCATCTCCTCGCGCCGCGCCTCGAGCATTTCTCCGAGGCGGTAAAGAATCTGGCCGCGATTGTACGCGGTCCGCTTCGCCCAGCCGGGACCGGCCTTGGCCGCGGCTTCGACGGCATTGCGCAGATCCTTCCGGGTGCACTGCGGCATGTTCGCAAAGAAACC
>JANXSB010000159.1 GCA_025352865.1 Chthoniobacter sp.
CCCGGAAACGTCCGCAACTCCGAATCAGCGCCGCCCCGATCCCGCGGCGGAAAAGTCGCTCGAGTCGTTTTTTCTCACGCACGAATTCAAAGTGATCCAGCTTTCACGCCCGAGCCAGGGTGTGGAAAATGCCGGCGCGACAGGACGCGCCACAGCCCTCCACCTCGAAGGCCCCGAACACGAGGCATTGCTGAACGAAGCCCGCGCCAAGGGAGCGGAAGTGCTCGTCCTCGGAATCGCCACGTCGGATCGCGCCACACAGATCGGCCAGTTTTCCGCCGCACGGGCGCGCGTCGAGTTCGCCGCCGTGGCGACGCAGACCAGCAGGGTGATCGCGACGGCGTCCGGCTACGGCACCGGCACTGACCTGAGCAGTTTCGTCGCCGAGAAAAAGGCAATCGAGTCAGCCGCATCTGCCATCGTCGCGAACTTCACCAGAAAACTCATCGAAGGCGCGGCCCGCTAATCGAAAAGACGACCATAGGAGAAGAGCGCCAGCGCAACGCGCCCATGGAGCGCCGCCCGTCCCGGCGGCCACCTCAAAAACGCGCGCAGCGCCACTTCCTCCCGCACGCACGACATCCGCACGCACGCGGGAAAATGCGTGACGCTGCGCGTTTTGTTTTCGTGGCCGGCGGGACGCACGGCGCTCCACTCGCGGCGCTCCATGCGCGCTACTCCGCCACCACCCAGATGCTCTCCGAGTGGCTGTTGAACTCCGGCGCAGTGAAGAGCAATTTCATGGCAGTTGCGGCTTGCACGGGAAATGCCAGGTCGGGCAGCGTCGCGAGGCCGCATTGCATGACGCTAACTTCGGGATCGAACATTTGTTAAAACATGTCCACCTCATTGAACAGCCGGGCAGCCAATCCGTTCCGTATCCGCAGCATCATGCCCTTGATATTGCTACTGCTAACCATCGGAATTTGCCCGCTGGCATGTGAGGCCGAGACTGCGGCGCGTGTGTGGAAGGACATGCACGGGAGGGCGGTGCCGGGAGAGTTGGTGGACTTCGACGGAACCACTGCGAGCCTGAAAATTCAGGGCAGAGTGACTGCGGTGCGGGCGGATCAGTTGATCGAGGCAGACCAGGTTTTCCTCCGCGAATGGCTGGGAACACGGAAGGCGGACCGTGAGAGGCAGACGGCCGATGCGGCGAAGCTCCGCGGCGTCCGCCAGAAGGTGGCCATCTCCGCGCGCTGGGCGGCAAACGCCGATGGCTATCTGAAGGGCCCATTCGGGGATGCGATGAGAAAATTTCACACCAAGGAGCGCAGCATCGTGGATGATCCGAAAAAGGGTGTTTTCATGTCCGTGGAGGAGTCGCTCGTCTGGCCGGAAGGGAAGGAAACGATGACGGTCTGCTGCCCTGAGAACTATGATGGGAAGGAACCGTTCGGCGTGCTCATTTACGTGTCCGCAGGCAACCAGCCGGTGAAGCCGCTCGCCGGATGGGATACGATCCTCGCGAAGCACAGGCTCATCTACGTGTCCGCCTCGGGCACGGGTAATGATCAGCCGGATTTGCGGCGCATGGCGTTAAGCCTGGATGCGGTGGCGACGCTGCGGAAGGAATTCAAGACAGACCCGGCCAGGCTCTATGTGAGCGGCATCTCGGGAGGCGGGGCGATTTCGCACTACATGGCGGTGAGCTATCCCGAGATCGCCGGTGCGATCGATTGCTGCCGGGGCAGCGCGGTGATCAGCCCCTACACTTTTCCATTCCTCACGCCCGCGAGCGCGCGCACGGTGGCACAGCGCGGGCAACGATTCGCATTCCTGAGCGGGCCGAAGGATCGGAACTTCACGACGATGCAGGCGCATCTGCCGGAGTGGAAAAAATACGGCTTCGACACGGCGTTCTTCTCGCGGGAGGAGCAGGGACACCACCCGCCGCCCGCCGAGCTTTTCGAGGAAGCGGTGGCGTGGGCGACCGCAGGCAAACGGCGCGACTCTGCGGAGAAAAAGAAATAGCGGTGAGTCTCGCGCAGCACCGCTCGGTGCATGACGCGACTCGGCACCGCAAACGGAGCGCCGCCCGTCCCGGCGGCCACCCCAAAACGCGCGCAGCGCCACTTCCTCCCGCGCGCACGACATCCTCACGCACGCGGGAAAATGCGTGACGCTGCGCGTTTCGTTTTCGTGGCCGGCGGGACGCACGGCGCTCCAAACTTCGCAGCACATCAACGGCGCGCACATCAACGGCGCGCTTGGCAAGTCTTCGATTTCTGAAACTCTCCGTCGCGCAGAACTGCGGACAGAGACAAGAGAATCCCGATCGTATGGCCTCGAAACACTTCTTCTCGCCCTCGTGCCACCCTGTGCCCCCGCGTCGCTGGATCCTGCTGTTCGTTATCGCATGGATGATGGGCGGCGGCATCGGAGCGTCGCAGGGCGCTGCTCCACGTCGGTTGGCGGTGGTTCCCGCGGTCGCCGATTTCGAGATTCAGTCGGAATGGCGAAAGGCTCTGAGCGGATTCGATGCGCGCGTCCAATCGGAACTGCTCAAGGGGTGGCAGGTCGAAGTCCTCTCGCGCGCCGGGCTTTCCACCGCGGTCTTCGAGCACAAACTGCGGGCCGCGACCGATCCGAAGGCGCAAGCCCATCGCGTGCTACCCGCGGATCTCGTGGTACTGACCGTGTTCGACTTCGAGAGGAAGGAACTGCGACTCTACGCCGTGCCGACCGGCAACTCGATGGCAGTGGGGAAGCCGACGGTGTTGCGGGTGAAGTCACCGCAAGATCTCGCAAACGCCACGCCCGCCGAAGTCGCGCGCATCCTCGCCCGCGACGGCAAACTCGACCCGCGGCACGAAGACGCAGCGGCGAATCCGAAAGCGAAAACGCCTGCCACCGCGCAGCGGATCGTGTGCGCGTTACTCGCGCCCGTCTCGCCGCAGGGGCTTCTCGACGCGTCCACGCTCGGGCTTGCGCCTTTGATCCAGGCAGGACTCGAGCAGGCGATATCCTCGGGCTATGCCGGCGCGGTGCAGTTGGTGGAGCGGAACGACATGGCGCGGCTCATTGACGAGAAGACGCTGCGATCCGCTTTCAGTTCGGGGATGGATGCGAATGCTGCGACGCACTTCGGTCGCATGGTGAAGGCGGATCTCATCGTCGTTCCATTCGTCCACGCGGCGGACAAGGTGAAGATCGAAACGGACGTTTTCGCCGTGGAAGTCTCCACTGGCCGGCTGCTCGACTGCTTCTCGTGGAGCGGCGCTCCCGGTGCGCAAATCCCGGCG
>JANXSB010000227.1 GCA_025352865.1 Chthoniobacter sp.
GCCGCGGTCAACAACCTCGCGAATCTGCTGCATTATCGCGGACAGAATGCGGAGGCGGAGACGCTGCACCGCGCATGCCTGGAGGCCCGTGAGCGGACGCTCGGGCCGGATCATCCGCACACGCTGGGGAGTTTGAACAACCTCGCGATGGTGCTCGCCGCGCGCAGCGATTTTGCGGCGGCGGAGGCGCTCTACCGCCGCGCTTGGGTGACGATGCAGCGCGTGTCCGGGCCGGAGAATCCCGACACGCTTTCGATGCTCAACAATCTCGCCGACGTGCTTTCGGACATGGGCGATTACGCGGCGGCGGAACCGCTCTACCACCAGCTCTTGAATGCGCTCCAGCGCACGCTCGGGCGCGAGCATCCGGCGACCCTTGCGGGCGAAGGCAACCTCGCCAATCTGCTTTTGCGCAAAGGCGACCTCATCGCCGCCGGCGCGATTTATCAGCGCTGCCTCGAAACGCGCGAACGCGTGCAGGGCGCGGAGCATCCCGAGACGCTCCTCGCGCTCAGCAACAGCGCCGCTTTCCACATGGAGGCGGGCCACTACTCCGAGGCGGAAACGCAGTACCGCCGCTGCCTCGCGAGCCGGCAGAAAGTCCTCGGCCCTGATCATCCGCAGACCCTCGACACGATGCAAAATCTCGCCCGCGCCTTGCGCAAACGTCGCGCGTTTCCCGAAGCGGAAACTACCGCCCGCGCGGCGCTCGCCGACTTCACCCGAGTCCTCGGCCCCACGCATCCCGACACGTACGACGGCATGGCCACGCTCGCCGATGTCCTCCGCGACAAAGGCGACACCGCCGCCGCTGCGACGCTCTATGAAAACGCGCTCGCCGGTCTGCGCGAATCGCCCGGCGCCACGCACCCGACGACCCTGGGCGTGATCTACGAGTTTTCGCTCCTGCGGAAAAACCAGCGGCAGCTCGCGGACGCGCGTCGGCTCGGCGCGGAGTTGCTCGCTGGTGCCCGCCTCTCGCTGCCGAAGGGTCATCCCGATCGCGTGAAATACGAACGCCACGTCGAGTCGCTGCGGTGAAGCGTTTTTTGCAACCATGCCGACCATTTTCATCAGCGAACCGCTCACGCCCGAAGCCAGCTTTGATCCGCTGGCGATGTCGCGTGGCGAGCCCGGCCTCCCGGCGAAATTCCGCTGGCGCGAACGCGAGCTGGCCGTCGCTGAAGTGCTGGAAACCTGGCGGGATTACGGCGACTGCAAACACGGCAGCGGCGAGCGATACCTCCGGAAACACTGCTTCCGCATCCGCACCGCCGACGGCCTCGTGCTCCGCATTTACTTCCAGCGGACCTTTGGCCGCTCGCGGCCCGCGGCCCGCTGGTGGCTTCACAGCATGGGGGAATAGTGTTCGGGTTGCGGGGCAGAGGTGGCATTCGTGCGGCTCTGAAATTTCCTTATTTACGCGCGGAGGGAAAAACGTATTCTCCCGCCGTTCTTCGTTCCGCTGCCTTGGTGCCGGAGCATTCCCCGGGGCAAAAGCATCGCCAACACACTATGGGAAAAAAAACCACCATCGCCAAACCGGCCGCTCCGGCCAAACGTGCCGCCGAGCCATCGGCAACGAACCAGCCTGCCGCGCAGAAAAAGACCGCCACGCGCGCGAAAATACTTCCGCCGAAAGCGCCGGGTTTCACCACGGACGACGTTGCGCTGCGCGCTTACTTCATCGCCGAAAAGCGCCGCCAGAATGGATTGCCGGGTGATGAGGCGCAGGACTGGCTGGAGGCTGAAAGGCAGCTTCTTGCCGGGAGCAAGCCGCCAAAAAGGGCGCGCGGGGCGAAGGCTTCGGCGAATTGAAAATTTCCGGCGAACCTTCCCGTGGCTGAATCTCCCGATGGCTGTCAGGCGCTCGCCGACGCGCTGAAAAAACGTCGCGCGCTGGTCGCCGACCGGGCATTTTACCAGCGCGATCCCGCGGCGCATCTGGCGGAACTCCGGGAGGTTTCCGGGAGAATCACGGCGCTCGCCGCGCAGCTTCTGCCGCCCGTCGATCCGCAACTCGCGCATTATCTCCAGCGGTGCAGTTTCGACAAGGCGCTCGCTTTTCTCGAAGCGGGCCGTCGGGTTTAGCCTGCGGCTTTGCGCGCAAGGGATTCGGCGAATTGGGAGAGATCGCCGACGCTGGCGAGATCGACTTGTGCGAGCGTGGTTTCGCGGCGGAACCAAGTCATCTGACGTTTGGCGTAGCGGCGGGTGGCGTGTTGGATCGCGGCGAGGCACGCGGCCTGATCAAGTTGCCCGGCGAGGAGCGCGCGGATTTCGCGGAAGCCGAGGGTCTGGCCTGCGGTGGGGCCGGCCTCTCCAGCGGCGCGGACTTCTTCCATGACGCCGCTGGCGAACATCGCTGCGGTGCGCCGGTCGATGCGCGCGCTGAGAGTTTTGCGATCGACCGTGAGCACGATGCCGCGGATGGCGTGCGGGGTGCCGGTCCATTGCTCGCGGAAGCTGGAAAATGGACGACCCGTGAGCAGACAGACTTCCAATGCGCGGATGACGCGACGCGGGTTTTTGAGATCGATCTGCGCGGCTCCGACGGGATCGAGTTCGGCGAGCCGGCGCTGCAAACCGGCGGGCGGCGCAGCCTCCAATTCCGCGCGCAGTTGCGCATCCGCACCGGGCAGGTCGGCGAGCCCGCGGGTCAGGGCGCGGAGGTAGAGCCCGGTGCCGCCGGTGACGATGGGCACGCGTCCGCGCGCGTGGATTTCCGCGAGGCGCTGCCGCGCGATGCGGAGGTAATGGGCGACATCGAAAGATTGGGTGAGCGGGATTTCGCCGACGAGGTGATGAGGCGCGCGGGCGCGCAATTCGCCGGACGGTTGCGCCGTCAGGATTTCGAGTCCGCGATAAATTTGGAACGCATCCGCGCCGACGATCTCACCGCTGCAACGCTCGGCGACATCCACGGCGATGTCGGATTTTCCCACCGCCGTCGGGCCGGCGATGATGAAAAAGGGGCAGGTGACAGGCGGCATGCGGCCCCACTTGTCACCTGCCACCTGCCGCCTGTCACAAAAAAAGAGGCCCGCCGTTGCCAGCGGGCCTCTCGAATTTTCCGGGCGCGTTCAGCCGCGATAGTTGGTTTCGCGCTCGCCGGTCTTGGCTCCGTTGACGACGAGTTTGCGGCCCATGAAAGGCTTGTCGTGCAGTTCGGTGACAGCGCGTTTGGCTTCATCCACGGTGGCCATCATCACGAAGCCAAAGCCCTTCGATTTGTCCGTGTCCTTGTGGGTCACGATTTCGGCGCTCTGGACTTTGCCGACGCCGTTGAAGAGTTCGTGCAGGTCGTTCTCCGTGGTGTCGTAGCTGAGGTTGCCGATGTAGAGCTTCGGCGAAGTGACCTCGACGGTTTCGGGTGGGCGCGCGGTGCGCGGTTCCGGGCGTCCGTTGGAGTTGGGATACGCGGGATACGCCGGGCGCGCGGCTGCGGGTTTGGCGTCGGATTTGAAAAAGCCGACGAGCTTTTGCCAGAAGGATTTCTTGGCGGGCGGACGCTGCGGGGCGCGCGCTTCGTTACGGTCGTTGCGGTCGCCGTTGGAGCGCGAGGAGGAGCGGCGCGGGCCGCGTCCCTGGCGGCGGCCATTGCCGCCGCCGCGGGAGTCTTGGGATCTCATGTTTGGGATTTCTATTTCGAGGCGTTGTGGTGCCCGGAAAGCGCACGCGAGGTGCACACTCCGTCGCGTCTCGCCGGGCGCTCGTGCGGACAGGAGCGCGGGAACGGGAGACCGGCGGAAAACTTTGCCGGGGGATGTCGGGGTGAACCGCTGGGAGAAGCGTCCGTCCGTGCCGCCCGGTGCGCGACGAAACAGGTCGTCGCCAAGCCGGGAGAGCGTCACCGGGGAGGAGAAGGAGGGAAAAATTTCTGCTCATCCGACGGTGAATTGCTGAGGAAAAAAGCACGCGCACTGCGCCCTTGGTTTCCCAACATCCGGCGGTGAGGTAAGCGACCTTGGCGGCTCCGGCAAGGGGAAACTCGCCGGGGCGTAGCCATTTCGGAAAAACGCGGAGCGAAGACACAAAAAAAAGGACGCGCCGGATGGCGCGTCCTTTTTGAAAAGACAGTTCCGTGTTTCGGGATCAGCGCATGAGCAGCACGGCGCGGGCGCGCTTGATTTCGCGGGTGATCTTGCGGTGAAAGTGCGCGGGCATGCCGGTGAGGCGGCGGGCGAGGATCTTGCCGCTCTCGGTGACGAAGCGTTTCAGGATGTCGGGGTTTTTGTAGTCGAGGGCATCGAGGGCGATGTCGATGCGGCGGCGCGGCATCGAGCGGTTGGCCTTGCGGAAGTTGGTGCGGCGTTGCGGTGTTTTGGGCTGCATAATGGAATGATGAATTTCGAATTCTGAATTTTGAATGAACCTGAATTCAACATTCAGAATTCATCATTCAAAATTGCTTTGGGTTACTTGGTTTCGCGGTGAAGCGTGTGCCGCTTCAGGTTGGGATTGTATTTCTTTTTTTCGAGCCGGTTCGGGGTGTTCGGGCTCTTCTTGTTGCGCGTGGAGATGTAGCGCGAGGCGGGCTTGCCTTCGGCTTTTGCCTCCGTGCATTCGAGGATGATGAAATCGCGGGCCATATTTGTTTATTCCTTGGTATCGCTGACCGGTTCTTCTTCTTCATCTTTTTCTCCGGGTTCTTCGTCGGTCAGGCCGAAGAGGGAGGTGACAGGGACGCGGGCGCGGGAAACTTTGCCCATTTTTTCAATCTGCGACTGGCACTCGACGGTGAGGCGCGCAAAGGGGAGGGCTTCGAGCCGGGCGTGGGCGATGGTTTTGCCGCTCATCTCGCAAACGCCGTAGGTGCCGTTTTCGAGGCGCTTGAGCGCTTCCTCGATTTCATAAAGCGCATCCTGCTCCTGCGAGAGGAGGCTGAGCGCGAAGTCGCGGTCGTAGGCATCGCTGCCGGCGTCGGCCTGGTGCATGCCAAAGGCGCTCGCTTCGCTGCCCTCGGCGCGTGCGCGGAGGTTGTCTTTGGCGACGCCCGCCATGGCATCGAGCAGCGAGTCGCGGAGCTGGAGCAGGCGGTCTTTTTGCTTCAGCAGGAAAGGCGTGAGCTTGACCTTGACCTTCGGGGCCGCGGGCTTCGGGGGAGTCGCGCCGTTGGTGCCTTTATGCGGAGCCGCGGCTTTGGCCGGGGCGGGTTTTGTGGCGCTTTTGGTTTTAAGTTTAACTTTCAAAGGGGTGCGGGTCTTGGCGGTTTTGACCGCCGCTTTCACGGCCTTGGCCGCGGGCTTGCTTGCCTTCTTCACCGGCTTGCTCACCTTCACGATCTTGGCGTTTTTCGCCTTTTTCGCAGGTGCGGGCTTTTTCGGTTTGGCGGCTTTCTTCGCGGGTTTGGGCTTGGCCATAAAAATGCGGGGAGAGAGTCGGTTTCTGGCGTTTCGGGAAAATTGAGGGGCGTTATCTACGAGCTATCGGTATGGGGTGCAAGGTGAAATACCGCCTTTTTTCGAGGGCTGAGCGGGTCGCAAAAGCCCGTGCCTTTTCCGCCCAAAAGTCCGCCGCTCACGAACTCGCCGACGAGTACCGCCGCAGCGCGAAAAGCCAGAACGAGCGGCTTGCGGCGACGATGAACAGCGCCGCGCCCGCAAGCTGCGCTAGTCCGCTCCACGGCGATTCCAGTGCGCGGGCGAGGATGCGGGAGGGCACGTTCGTGACGATGATGACGGGAATGAAATAGCTGAAGATGATTTTGAAAACGCCGCGGAAAACCGTGTCGGGATAGCGCGCGACATTGAAGACATTGAAATAGCCGTAAATCAGCCCCTGCGCCCGCATGACCCAGAACGCCGCGGTGGCCAGGCCGAAGAGGATCGCGTAATGCACGGCCACGCCGAACGGAATGCACGCGAGGAAAAGCGCGACCTGCCGCGCGTTCGGCACGACGCCCAATTTGAAAAGCGAGAAGACGACAATCGCCACGCCGACGAGCGCGTTGACGATATTGTCCATGCCGAACTTCCGCGTGGAGACGGCGAATTGCGCATCGACTGGCAGGAGCAGCATGAGATCGAGCCGCCCGGTGCGGATGAGGTCGGGCAGCTCGGCGAGGTTCACGTAAAAGAACGCCTGGAAAATCTGCGCGATGATCTGGTGCGTGCCGACGAGGAGCACGCATTCCCACTTCGACCATCCGCCGATGTTGTCCACATGGCCGTAGAGCACTTCGAGAAAAATCATCTGCCCGGCGAACCAGAGAAATTCGACGAGCATCCAGAGCAGGAAGTTCGCCTTGAAACTCATCTCACGAATCAGCGAGTTGCGGATCATCAGCCAGTAGATTTCGAGGTAGCGGCGCACGGCGTTTTTTTGCAAATATCCGCGTTGCCGTTTCTTGGCGAGCGGTTTGCGCTCGAATGCCCCGGGGGGCCGGACTACCTAGATGGCGTGAATATTTTCCCCCGGATCATCGCTGCTCTTGCTGCGGCCTGCGTGGTGCTCGCAGGGGCGCGGGGCGAGGAAATAAGCGGGCGTTTCCTGGTGCGCTCGTGGCAGTCGGAGGATGGGCTACCGAGCAATGTGGTGCGCTCCGTGACGCAGGCGGCGGATGGCTATCTGTGGGTGGCGACGGCGGAGGATGTGGTGCGGTTCGATGGCGTGCGTTTCACCGGGTTTGCGACCGAGCCGGAGGCGGCCCTGGCGCGGGGCACGGTGCGCGCACTTTTCGCCCAGGAAGACGGCGATATGTGGGTGGCGACGACGCGCGGCGGGCTGCTGCGCTGGTACGGGGGACGGCTGGCGAAGGTCTGGAAAGATCTCAGCATCCCCCTCGCACCGAGTGTCACGCAGGTGGTGAAGGACGGGCGCGGCGGCGTGCTGATCGTGCGCGCGGCGGAGGTGTGGCGGGTGGAGGGGGATGCTGCCCCGGTGCTGACCGAGCGGACCCCGGAGGTCGCGGAGCGGTTGCGGGTGGATGCCGAAGCCTCGTCGGTGCGGGCGCATTCGGGCGTGCGCGCGCAATTGCGCGACCGGCGGGGACGCGTGTGGACGGCGGGCGCGGCGGGGCGGCTCACCGTCACCGAACCGGCGGGCGGCTCCGCGCCCGTGGTGCTCGCGACGGTGGAGCCGGGGAACCGCATCAATGAACTCTGCGAGGATCGCGAGGGCAGCATCTGGGTGGCGACGGCCGACAGCGGGCTGGTGCAAATCCGCGAGCGCCGCGCGGAGGTGCTGACGGCCGCCGACGGTCTCTCCGACCGCACCGCTTTCGCGGTGCTGCAAGATCGGGCGGGCGCGTGGTGGGTGGGCAGCAAGCGCGGCGGACTCGACCGCCTCGGCGACGCCGGGGCGACGCATTTCGAGGTCGGCGACGGCAGCGGCAACCGTCCGATTTCCGCCCTCTGCGAAGACCGCGCCGGGCGGCTCTGGGTGGCCACGCGCGACGGCAGCGTCTTTCGCCAGGAGGGCGCCGCGTTTTTGCCGGCGTTCCCCGTGACGCTGGCGAGCAAGGTCGTGACGATCGTGGAAGATGGGCGCGGGGGTCTGTGGTTTGGCGGCCTCCAGGGGCTGGCGAGGTTCGCGGAGGGCACGGTGACGCACTGCGGCGCGGAGGTCGGTTTCACCAGCACGAACGTCTCCGCACTGGCGACGGCCGCGGCGGGGACGCTCAGGGCGGGCACCCATGACGGGCGCATTTTCCGCGGCGATGAAAAGGGCTTCGCGGTGCTCGGCGCGGCCTCGGCGCTGGGCGGGTGGTGCTGGCGCTGCTCGTGGAGGCGGACCATTCGCTGTGGGCGGCGACGCTTGGCGGCGGTCTGTTTCATTGGCAGGCGGGGCGGTTCATCCGTTTCGCCACGGAGGAAGGTCTGCCCGATGCGCGGCTCACGAGCGTGCTGGACGACGGCGTGGGGTCCCTGTGGCTCGGCTCGCTCGGGGGGATTTTTCGTGTGAGCAAAGCGGAACTGCGCGCCATCGAGGAGCGCCGCCAGACGGCCGCGAGCTGGCTCCAACTCGACCGCTCCGACGGCCTGCTCACGCGCGAATGCACCGGCGGATTTCAGCCCGCCGCGTGGCGCGCGCAGGACGGCGAGCTGCGCTTTCCCACGGTCAATGGCGTCGACCGCATCCGCCCGGAAAAGCTCGCTACGAATCCCGTGCCGCCGCCCGTCCTCATCGAGGAAGTCCGCCTCAACGACCGCGCCCGCATCGCCCGCGACCTCCACGATGATCTCGGCGCGAGCCTCACGGAAATCTCCATGCTCGCCGCCCTCGCCGCCGAGGAGCACGCGCCCGCCGAGGCGCTGCGCGAACCGCTCCAGCAGATTGCCGGCAAAGCGCGCACCCTCGTCGGCGCGCTCGATGAAATCGTCTGGGCCGTCAATCCGCGCCACGCCTCGCTCGCCTCGCTGGCCGATTACCTCGCGGCTTTCGCCACCGAGTTTCTCGCCTCCACCGGCTTCGCGCTGCGGCTCGACGTGGCGCACGACCTGCCCCCGCTGCCGCTCAATGCGGAGCGCCGCCACGGCCTTTTCCTCGCCGTGCGCGAGGCGCTGAACAATGCCGTGAAACACTCCGGCACCCGCGAAGTCTGGCTGCGCCTGCGACTCGATGCGGATTGTCTCCTCATCACCATCGAGGATCACGGGCGCGGTTTTGACCCGGCGAAAAAATCCGGCGGCGACGGCCTCCGCAATCTGTGCGAGCGCCTCACCGACCTCGGCGGCGAATGCCGCATCGACAGCATCGACGGCGCGGGCACCCGCGTGCATTTTCGTCTGCCGCTCCCTCCGCCATGACTACCACCGTCGCCATCGTCGAAGACAACGCCGTCGTCGGCGCGAGCCTGCGCCGCATCGTCGAGAGCGCGCCGGATTGCACCTGGCGGGCGTGTGGCGGAGCGGCGAGGAGGCGCTGGAAAAAGTCCCCGCCTTCCGCCCCGACGTGGTGCTCATGGACATCCACATGCCCGGAATTTCCGGCATTGAAACGACCGCTCGGCTGAAGGCGCTGCTGCCCGATTTGCTCGTCATCATGGTCACCGTCTATCGCGACCACGACAAGATCTTCGACGCCCTCAAGGCCGGCGCGTGCGGCTATCTGCTCAAGCGTTCGTCGCCCGACGAAATCCGCCGCGCCATCGCCGAAGTGCGCACCGGCGGCGCGCCGATGAGCGCGGAAATCGCGCGCAGCGTCGTCGAGGCCTTTCACCGCCAGCCCAAGCCGCACGAGGAAGCGGCGAATCTTTCCAAACGCGAAACGGAAATTCTCGGCCTTCTTACGCAGGGTCTGGCGAACAAGGAAATCGCCGACCGCCTCGGCCTCAGCATCGAAACCGTGCGCGTGCATCTGCGTCGCATCTACGACAAACTCCACGTTCACTCGCGCACCGAGGCCGCGATGAAATACCGCGACGCCGGCGGCGGGCTCGGCCGCGTGGGCTAGCTCCGGCGGCGGAAGCCGAGGAGCGAGAGGGCACCCACGGCCAGTGTGGCGCAGGTGGAAGGTTCCGGGGCCTCGGTCGTTACGAGGTCCGCACTGACGGTTACCCCGCCGCTGTCTCCGCCGCTCGCGTTTCTGACCGCGAGGACGATCTCGTTGGCGCCGACTTTGAAGAATGACGAGGGAAAGCTGGCTGCGGTGCTCACGGTAAATGGCAGCCCGCCCAGATAGCCGTTGGTCACGGTCCCGTCCGAGGCCACAAACAGCCGGTGGTTCGGATCGTTGAAATTCCCCGACGTGAAATCACCTTCGAGCGCGAGTTCATGCCCGTTGATGAAGATGTCGAGATCGTTGTCGAAAGACGCGCTCAAGTCGAGTGTGACCGCGGTGAAGGCCGCAAGACTGAAGGTGGCACGGTAGAAACTCACATCGCTGCCGGCGAAGAGGATGGCCGCTCCCGGCACGGGAAAGATGTAGCTCGCACCTTCCACCGGGATCTCGGTGTAGGTCGAGACGTCCGGTAAAAACGCGGACGCCCCCGACCAGGGAACATCGTTGGAATTGCTCGTATCCACGACGGTGCTCAGCAGCCAGTCCGTAGTGTTCGTCACGAGCGAAATGGTCGCGGCCGTGGCTGGACCAGTGCCGAGCGCGCAGGAGAGGGTGAGGATGGCGAGGGTCTTGGTGGAGTTTTTCATGCGCGCAGGTGCGGTCTGGTGATTGTGGATTCGCTGCCGGAGCGGACCCGGTGTGGTGGATTGAGGCGGTGAAGTCCGCTGTTCGACGAAGAGGCAAACCGATGAAAACCCCATGGTGATTCCACGCCAGACTGGTAGCACAGTGACGCGGCAAACGCTGGGGCTCACCAGTGGTATGGCGAGAAAAATCTCAAACAATTTTCGGCCGGGAATCTGAACGCGGCTCAAGCCTGGCCGCACGTCCATCTGGTTTTACGCACGGCGAGGCCGTAGCGTGCGTCACATGCGACTCGACCAATGGCTCTGGGCCGTCCGCGTTTTCAAAACGCGGGCGCTGGCTGTCGAGGCGATCAAGGCCCGGCATGTAAAAGTGAACGGTGCGGAAACGAAGCCCGCGCACGA
>JANXSB010000169.1 GCA_025352865.1 Chthoniobacter sp.
CTCGCGCACGAGATTCACAATCCGCTTTCCGCCATCCGCATGCACGCGCAGCTCATCGACTCCGCCACGGACGGCGAGCAGGCCGCGGCGCTGCGCGACTCGCTGCCCGTGCTCCTCGGCGAGACGGCGAAAATCGAGGGGCTGGTGAACCAGTGGATGTTCCTAGCGCGCCCCGCACCGCCGCAAACCGCACCCGCCGACCTCAGCGAAATCGTCGCCGGAGTCGTCCGCGCGCTCGGCCCGCAGGCCGCGCATGCGCGCGTGGAAATCGTGAACGATCTCCCGCCCGGCCTGCGCGCGCAGGTCGATTCGCGCCGGCTTTCGCAGGCCATCGGCAACATCGCCATGAACGCCATCCAAGCCATGCCCGGCGGCGGCGCACTCACGATCACCGGCTGGCGCGGCGACAGCGTGCGCCTTGTTTTCCGCGACACCGGCGCGGGCTTTTCGCCCAAAGCGCTCGCGCGGCACGCCGAGCTTTTCTATTCCGAAAAAGAAGGCGGCATGGGCATCGGTCTGAGCGTCACTGCGGAGATCCTGAAAGCGCATCGCGGCGCACTGCTCGTCGGCAACGGGCCGGACGGCGGGGCGGTGGTCACGGTGCAGTTGCCGCTTCTCGTGGAAGGCAGCGCCGCGCGAAAATCCGAAATCCGAAATCCGAAATCTGAAATCTCCGCATGAAACCCCTCCTCATCATCGAAGACGAACACGCCCTCGCCGCCGCGCTCGCCGCCGTGGCCCGACGGCTCGGGCGCGAGGCCGTGCTCTGCTCCTCCGGCCAGCGCGGGCTGGAGGAACTCGCGCGCGGCGACTTCGCCCTCGCCGTCCTCGACATCGGCCTGCCCGACATGAGCGGCCTCAAAGTACTGGAGCACATGCGCTCCCGCACGCCCGACCTGCCCGCGCTCATCATCACCGCCCACGCCAATCTCGACAACGCCGTCGCCGCCAAAAAACTCGGCGCGGCCGCCTATCTCGTGAAGCCGCTCGATTTGCACGAAGTGCAGGAGACGCTCCGCCAGCTCCTCCTCACCGCGCCGCCCGCGCCCGCACCGCCGCGCGATGCGCTCGCGCAGCTCGTCGGCTCCGCGCCCGCGATGCAGCGGACGTTTGTGGAAATCGCCCACGCCTGCGCCACGGACGCGCCCGTGCTCATCACCGGCCCGACCGGCACCGGCAAGACGCTGGCCGCCCGCGTCATCCACGCGAACAGCGCGCGGCGAGATGCGCCGTTCGTCACCCTGCATTGCAGCGCGCTGCCGGAGACGCTGCTCGAGAGCGAGCTTTTCGGGCATGAGAAAAACTCCTTCACCGGCGCGGGCGCGGCGCGCGCCGGGCACATCGAGCGCGCGCAGGGCGGCACGCTTTTCCTCGATGAAATCGCCGACATCTCGCCCGCGATTCAGGCGAAGCTGCTGCGCTTCGTCGAGGAGCACGCCTTCACCCGCATCGGCGGACGCGAGGACTTGCGCGTCGATCTCCGGCTCATCACCGCGACCAACAAAAACCTCCGTGACGAAGTCCGCGCGGGCCGTTTCCGCGAAGACCTCTACTACCGCCTCCACGTCCTCGAAATCGCCCTGCCCTCGCTCCGCGAACGCGCCGCCGATGTGCCTGCGCTCGCCGCGTCCTTTCTCGCCACGCTCGCGCCCGACCGCCACGCGCAGCTTTCCCCCGCCGCCGCCGAACTGTTCCAGCACCACGCCTGGCCCGGCAATGTGCGCGAGCTGCGCAACGTCCTCGAACACGCCATCGCTGTTTCAAATGGCGGCGTGATTTTGCCGCAGCACCTGCCCCGCGAATTCCGCGAAACCGCCGACGCCATGCCGACCGGCCAGCCGCTCGAAACCGCACTCGCCGACTGGCTTCAGCACAAGCTCCGCGCCGGCGCGAGCTACAAGGAAATGCACGACGAACTCGAATCCCTCGCGCTGCGCCACCTGCTCGCGCACTTCGGCGGCAAGCCCACCATTCTCGCCCGCGAAACGAAAATGAACCGCGTCACCCTCCGCCGCAAAACCCGCCTGCTCGGAGAAAATCCCGAGGGCGCGTGAGCGAACGCGGCTACAGCCAGCGGCGGATGGAATCGGCGAAGCGATTGTAGAGGTAGCCGAGGAGCAGCAGCACCGCGCCGAGGACGAGGAAGCTGAGGATGCGGTAGAGCGTTTCGAGCTGCCAGACATCGACGATGAAAATGCGCCCGACGGCGAGCGCGAGAATCGCGAAACCACCTACGCGATAGATGCGTTCGCGCAGCGCGAGCCCGGCGACGAAGACGACCAGCGCGAGCAGCGCCCACGCGACGGTGAGCCCGCTCGCAAAATCGTGCGCGGTGGCAAAGCGCGTGACCCACAGCCACACACTCGCGAGCGCGGCGGCGGTGAGCGCGCCGCGGATTTTCAGCGGCAGCGCGGTCTCGCCGGCCAAGCGCGTCCCGAGGCGCACGCTGGCGGGAATGGCGAGGATCGCGAGGAGATCGGACCACGCGTCGCTTGCTCCAATGGACATCCAGAATATTACGAGGCCGAGCCCGGCGAAGTCCGTACCCGTGATTGTGCGTTCACGATCATTGAGCAGCGAGCCGCCGAAAATCTGCACGGCCCCGAGCGCAGCAAAGAATACGGTCAGCCGCTCTTTTTCGACGAATGCAACTCCCCATCCGGCGAGCAGCCCCGCGGCAATGACGCGATAGACGAGCGCGAGATGCGCGAGGCTGGCTCCGGCGGGCAGCGCCGGAAAGCGCGCACCCGCGACGCGGGAGACGAGCAGCGCGGTCGCCGCGAGATTGGCGATGGGCGCAAGCGCGGCATGTGAGCCCGCGGTATGGAAACCGAGGCCGCCGAAAAAAGCGTAAACCGAGAGCAGCGTGAAAAGCTGCCCGAGCAGCGCCACGGCCCACGCGCGGGTGAACGCGCCGTAGAGCAGCGTGGCAAAGGCGGCGGCGGATGTGGCGATGAGCCAGGCGTCGCCGTCATAGTTTGCGTGGAGCCAGACGATGCCGGTGGCCGTGGCCGCGAGGGCGCAGCCGAGCTGGAGCGTGGCGGCGGCTTCAGCGCTGAGCGGAAGTGTGCGCTGCCGCTGCCACCAGTGCGTGAGCGCGAGGGCGATGGCGAGCAGCGGGAGCGGGCTCCACGCGGGCTCGGGCGCGAGGTCGAACTGGCGCACAACGAAGGTGCCGACGGCGGCGAAAAGGAACGCCTGACCGGGCAGCGCGACTTCCGGCAGACGCACCGCGCGCACTGACACGGCGCACGCGAGCGCGGCGATTCCGAGCGCGGTGGGCTGCCACATTTCCGGCGTGCTTTTCCAAAGGACCACGCCCGCGAGCAGGAGCCCGAGCACCGCAAAACCGAGCGCGCGTCCGCTGATTTTGAGCGCCGCGATTTCGCCGCGAAGTTGCTTCACCCACCACGCATCGCCGAGCAGCAGCAGCGCGACGGTGCCGCCGAGCGAAAGCGTGAGCGTGGGATTTTTTTCGATGGCATCGAGCGCGAGGACGAAGGCGGCGAGAGCGGTGAGGGCCGCGCCGATTTCGTAGAGCCAGCGGTGCCGCGCGCGGGAGAGCGTGAGGAGCACGGCGCTCTCGACGGCGAAGACGGTCGCGAGCTGCGGGCCGCTGAGTTTTGCGGCGCAGCCGAGGGCCACGAGCGCGAGACCCTGCGCGAGATACGCGCCGTCGAGCGCGGGTTCGTCGGGGCGGCGTCGCGCGGCGTAGGCGGCGAGTGCGAGGAGCACCGCGCCGTAGCCGAGCGCGAACATCCAGAACGCCTCGGGCCGGTGCGCGGAGAAATGCTGCGCGGCGTAGGCGAAGAGCGCGCCGTTGTTCGCGGTGAGAAAGGCGGTGCGGTGCGCTGGTGGGAGCGCGGCGCGATGGCTGAGGAAAACCGCCGCGGTGAAGAGCAGCCAGTAGCCCGCGAGAAACGCCAGCGCCATGCCGAACTCGCCGACGCCGCTTTCCCCCGTGGCCGCGAGCGCGTGGAAGCGCCAGAACCCGAAGCTGCCGTAGGTGGCCGCGAGACTGGCGAAGGAAATCGCCGTCCAGCGATGGCGCACGAGCAGCGCGACCGCGACGGCGGTGAGCAGCAGATTCGAGAAAAGGGAGAACGTGCCGATGGAATTGATCGCCGCCGTGTAGTAGCTGAGCAGCACGGCGGAGAGCGCGAGCGATTGCGAGCGGCGGCGCTCGGCGAACCAGAGGAATGCGCCCGCGAGCAAGAGCAGGAGCGCGCCGCCGAGCAGCGGGCTTTCGATGACGCGCAGCGGCGCAACGAAGTGCGCGGCGTAGGCGGTGTAGTAGAAAGTGGCCGCGCCGCCCGCGAGGAGCACGCGCGCGTAATTGCGCATCGCCTCGCGCCCGCGCTCCAGCCACGCGCCCGCGCCGCCCAGCGCCGCGCCCGCCAGCGCGAGCAGGGAAATTTTTCCCCACGCGCCGAGATGCGGGACGATGTGGTGGTAGGCGTAGTTGCCGAGGAAGACGAAGCCCGTGAGCAGGATGACGATGCCGATGCGCGCGAGCCAGTAGGTGCCAAGTTTCAGCTCGATGGACTCCGCGGGCGCGGGTGCGCGCGGCACGGGCGGCGGCGCGGGAAGCTCCACGCGCGCTTCCGCCGGGGCGGAAAAAACAGGGGCGGGCACAGGCGGCGGCGCGCGGTCGGGAACGCGCTCCGCGACCGGCGCGGGCGCGCTTTGCGGAACGGGCGGCGGTTCGGCGCGCGGTGGCGTGGAGACGCGCAGATCGAACGCGGCGAGGCGGCGGTCGAGCAGATCGAGCGTCCGGCGCAAGCGCGCCTGTTCCTCGCGCAGCGCGTCGATTTCCATGCGGTCGGAGGGGTTCATCCGCGGGACTGTGTCCGGTTTTCGCCTCCGCGCCCATCCGATAAAAGCTGGCGTCGGGCGCGGCGGTGCGGAAGGTTTGCGGCCCTCTCATGCAAAGCTCACGCGTCGATGTCGATCTCGGTTCCCGCAGCTATCCGGTGCTCATCGGCACTGAGCTGCTGGGCGGGCTGGGCGCGATTTTGCGCGAGCAGGGATTGCGGCAGACGAATGCTTTCGTGGTGACGAATCCGCAGGTCGGCGCGCTCTATTTTTCCGCGCTGGAGAAGGCGCTCACGGCGGGCGGATTCACGCGCGTGGTGCGGCATGAAATCCCGGCGAGCGAGGAGGGGAAAAACTGGGAGGAGTTCTCCGGCGTGTGCGCGGCGCTGCTGGAAAACTTCCCCGACACCGGCGCGGTGCCGCTGGTCATCCTGCTCGGCGGCGGGGTCGTGGGCGATCTCGGCGGCTTTGCGGCGGGCGTGTTCCGGCGCGGGGTGCCGTTTGTGCAGTTGCCGACGACGCTGCTCGCGGCGGTGGATTCGAGCGTGGGCGGGAAGGTCGCGGTGAATTTCGGCGGCGTGAAAAACATCATGGGTGTGTTCAACCAGCCGCGGCTCGTGGTCTGCGACCTCGCGCTGCTGCGCACGCTCGACGCGCGCGAGGTGCGGAGCGGTGCGAGCGAGATCATCAAGTACGGCGCGGTCTGCTCAGGCGCGCTTTTCCAACAGCTCGAGGACGGCGGTTTGGAAAAACTCCTCGCGCTGGAGCCGGAGGTTTTGACCGACATCGTCGCGCGCTGCGTGCGGCTGAAGGCGGACGTGGTAGAGCAGGATGAACTCGACAAACTCGGCATCCGCAACGTGCTGAACTTCGGCCACACGATCGGCCATGCGCTCGAACTTTCCGCCGACTATGCGCTCACGCACGGGGAGGCGATTTCCGTCGGCATGGTCGCCGCGACGCGCATGGCCGTGCGGCTCGGCACCGTCGGCGAGGATTTTCAAAAGCGGCTCACAGCGCTGCTCACACGCGCCGCGCTGCCGCTCAGCCACCGCGACGCGCCGGGCCTTTTCGACCGCGTCCTCCGCGCGCTGCAGCTCGACAAGAAATTCCGCGACGGGAAAAATCTTTTCGTGCTGCCGACTGGCATTGGCTCATGGGCGCCGCGTGAAAACGTGGACTGGGCGCTCGTGCATGACTGCGTGCGCGCCGTGCTCGTCTGAGAAAGTGTTTAGTTCGCTTTTATTTCAGAGCGGGCTCTGATGCCGGCTTCCGGAGATTGTCGCGGAATTTTTGGAATGCCGGTTCGCGTCCGTTTAGCTTGATGGCTTGCGCGATGGCGACTTCGGCGTGCGCGATCTCGCCTTGATCCCGGCACGCTTCTGCAAGCAACGACCACGTTTTCGCGTCCTCGGGTTCGGTCTGGATGGAACGCTGGAAGAGCGTTTCGGCGTCCTTTGGTCGTTTCTCAATCAGCGCGATGACGCCGAGGTTATTCAGCGCGCCGTCGTGCGGACGTCCGATCTCCGTGCTCAGCAGCACGGCCCGCGCGAAGCAGAGTTTTGCCCGTTCGTTGTCGTGGCTGTAGTACCAGACATTGCCGAGCGCGAAGGCGATTTCGGCATTGGCTGGGACGTAGGCGTACGCGGTTTCGAGGTTGCGCAGAGCGTTGGCAAGGTACGCGGCAGCGAGCTTGGGATCATTTTGCGCTGCGCTCTCGGTGCGTCCTTCGGTGGCGCGGATGCCAGCTTTGTAAAAATCGAGCGACCATAGCCCGATGTCGCGCTGCGGCTGCGAGACGAACCATGCGCAGACCGCAACCATCGAAAGTTGAAGTGCGACCTTGTCCCAGGATCGAGCCGTGAGATTTTCCCAGAGCAGCCACAGCCCAGCGACGGCGAGGAGCAGCAGACCCGGCGCGGCAGCGAGGCGGTAGCGTTCGGTGATGAAGACGGGCATGAGCGCGGCCATGTGCAGGAGCACCGCGCCCGCGACCCAGCGGCTGCGCGGCCATTTGCGCCAGCAAAGCAAAAGGCCCGGCAGTCCGAGCGCGGCGGCAAAGCCAAACCGGAGACCGGGCGGCACGGCGTTTTCATCGCGGAGGAGTTTCAGGATGCTGAGGTCGTCGTATTGGAATGCGTTCCAGAAATTCGCAAACTTGCGCCAGAGTAGTCGCATCCATGCGAGCGGTTGTTCGCGGATGAAAGCCTTGCCCTTTTCTTTCCAAAAGGCGGAGGCCTCGGATCGCTTCAGCGGGTGCCCGGCGATTTTCTCAGGAATGGTAAGCGAGTCCTTCAGTAATCCTTCCTGCGATGCGCGGAGGCCGGTGGGGATTTTCGTGTAGCCGTTCGAGGTCGCGTGGTTGCCGAGGTAGAAATTCAAGCCGTCGTGCGCGGAGAGTAGCACGCGATCTTT
>JANXSB010000216.1 GCA_025352865.1 Chthoniobacter sp.
GCTTTCGCCGTCGCGGCGGAAAGAGCCTCGGCTTGCGCGAGGGTGAAGGGGTGATTGAGCAGGAAAAGCGATTGCGGCGCGACGGTCGCCTCGGTGCGTTTTTCCACGATGGCCGTCGGGTCCGCGCCGTCGAAAAGCATCTGGAATCCCGTGCGGTCGCTGCGGATGGTCGTGAGGTAAAGCGTGCGGCGCGGCGCGAAAATGTCGGGCGCGGATTTTCCGCCGAGCGTTTCATCCAGTCGGCCCGCGACTCGGAGCATGGCGTCGCGCAATTCTTCCGCCGTGAGCCGGCTGCGATGCTGATGCGAGAGCAGTTTATTTTCGGCATCTTTCTGCGAAGCCTGCCCGACTGGTGCGACGCTGCGCTGATACGCGGCGGTGCCCATGATGAGCCGGTGCATCTGCTTCACGCTCCAGCCCGAGCGGATGAATTCGGACGCGAGCGCGTCGAGCAATTCGGGATGCGTGGGCGGCGTGCCGAGCTTGCCAAAGTTGTTCGGCGTCCGCACCAGCCCTTCGCCGAAATGATGCTGCCAAATGCGGTTCACCATCACGCGCGCCGTGAGCGGATTGTCCGCGCTCGCGATCCAGCGCGCGAGTTCCAGCCGCCCGCTGCCCTCGCGGATCAATGGCTGTTGCTTCGTGAGCAGCGCGGGAAAGGCGCGCGGGACGAGGTCGCCGAGATTGTCGTAGCGTCCGCGTTTGTGGACGGTCGCATCGTGATAACCAGCGTAGCGCGTCTGCGGAATGCCGCCTTCGAGAAGACCCTGCGCGTAATCCGTCTGCGCCAGCCGCTCATCGAGTTGCTTGCGTTCGGCGGAGAATTTTTTGGCGAGCGCATCGTCCTTCGCGAGCTGCGAGCCTTCGCCGGAGCACAGCCACCACACATCGTTCAGCCCCTGCGCCGCACCGCCCACCAGCGCCTCGCGCAAATCCCATTTCGCGCCCTGCTCGTCGCGGATGACGAAATCAATTTGGGTCGTGTCGAAGGTGTATTCCGCGCGCGGCCCGATGCTCAGCGAGATCAAATCACCCGCGGCCACGGTCACGGAAATTTCCTCCACGTCCGCCGTCGTCGCGTTGTTCATCTCCGCCGTGCGCAAAACTTTTCCGCCATGCCGCACCGTCCAGACGATGCCATCGCCGCCATTCGGATCGGCGTCCGCCAGGCGCCCGCTCACCTTCACCGTGCCGGTCACCGGACTGCGCCAGACCGCGCTCGCCGGGACTTTTGGACCAGGGTGCATGGCGATGGCGCGGGCGGGCAGCTTGATCGTCGAAAAGGCCACGGGCGCATCCGTGGTATTGATGGTCAGCGAGGGATTGTCCGCCGCGCGACCCTTCCACGAAATCAAACCCGCGAGACCCGCCACGTCGCGCTGCACTTCGGTAAAGGGCTCCAACTGCGACGAAATATATTGGTCGATTTCCGCAACGCGTTTCCGCATCCCGGCGCGCTCCGCCGCCTGCGCCGGCGAGAGGAGCGGGATGCGCATGAGCTTTTCGCCCGCGCCTTTCGACGCAAAATTTTCCAGGATGCGGCTGCTGAAAAAAATGCCCGCCATCGCGTAGTAATCCTTCGTGGTGAGGGGATCGAATTTGTGGTCGTGGCAGCGCGCGCAGGCCAGCGTGAGGCCGAGGAAAGCGCGGCCCGTCACGTCGATTTGGTCGTCCACCATGTCGGTGTGGAGCTTCTCCTTGTCGGCGTCGCCGTTACCCCAATTCCCAATCGCATACAGCCCGGTGGCCACGACTTTCTGCGCGTCATACTCGCGCGCCGCGAGGATGTCGCCCGCGAGCTGTTGCGTCACAAATTGGTCGTAAGGCAGGTCGCCGTTGAAGGCGTTCACGACCCAATCGCGGTAGCGCCACGCATCGAGAATATCGCCGTCCTGATTGTAACTGCGCGAGTCCAGCGAATCGGCGTAGCGCACCGTGTCGAGCCAGTGCCGGCCCCACTTTTCGCCGTAGTGCGGCGAGGCGAGCAGCCGCTCGACGACCTTGGCAAAAGCATCCGGCGCGGTGTCGGAGATGAAAGCCGCGACTTCCTCCGGCGTGGGCGGCAGGCCGGTGAGATCAAAGGTCGCGCGGCGGATCAAAGTGCGTTTGTCCGCCGCTGACGCAGCTTGCAGCCCGGCGGGCGCGAGCCGCGCTTCGATCAGGGCGTCCATTTGAGCAGGAGTCGCTGGTGTCTTTGCGAGCGCGGGCAGCGGCTGGAAGGCCCACCAGCTTTTGGCTTCCGCCGCCGCCATGCCGGCAATTTTCGCGACCGTCTCGCGCGGGTCTGGCGCTCCCATTTTCACCCACTCCTCCAGCACCGCGATCTCCGCATCCTTCAGCTTGCCGCCTTTCTTTTCCGGCGGCATCGCGAGGTCTTTGTCCATGTAACGCACAGCCTGAATGAGCAGACTATCGTCCGGTTTTCCCGCCACGATGGCCGGACCGTTTTCCCCGCCTTTCGCCCAGCCAGCCTTGGTTTCCAGCGAGAGGCCACCTTTGTTTTTCGCACCGCTATGGCAGTCGTAGCAATGCTCCACAAGCAGCGGGCGCACCTTTGCCTCAAAGAACGCCGCGCCCCCCGCAGTCGCCTCCGCCGCCCGCGCGGGATCCGTGACCGCGAGAGCCAGCAGGGCCAGGCTGGTTCGCCGGTTCAAGCCACGCCCTCCGCCTTCGCCCGCGTCTTCGCGTCTTCCGCCGGAGTCTCCGCGGGCGACCACTCCAGCGATTCCTCGATGTGCGCGGACATCGTTTGTGCGGCGATCTCCAGCTTGCCCGAGGCCAGTGCGGCGAGCAGGCGGCGGTGCGCTTTCACCGTGATGCTCCGCGGCTTGAAAGCCAGCTTCTGCTGCGAGCGGTGCGTCAGCGCGAGGCACATCTCAAACTGCCAGCGGATGCTCTGCCAGAGCGCCAGCAGCCGCTGATTCCCGCAGCGCCGCATCACATATTCATGCAGCTCGATGTCGAGCCGGCTGAGTTCCGGGAGCGTGGATGCCTTCGCTTCCGCCGCGATATTCCTCTCGATCCAGGCGGTGTCTTTCGCCGTCCAGCGCGCACACGCCCGGCGTGCCCCCATGCTTTCCAAGGCCATGCGCGCCTCCACGATTTCATCGAAATCCGTCTCCGCCAGCGTGCGGACCCGGGTGCGCCCCGTAGTTTCAAACTGCACCAGCCCCTCGCGCTCCAACTCGATCAGCGCCTCGCGGATCGGTGCCCGGCTGAACGCAAACTGGCGCGACAGCACCGGCTCGGAGAGCGGCGCACCCGGCCGCAGTTTCCCCGAAATGATTTCCTGGCGCAGCGACAGGACCACCTCACGGGCCAGATTTCGCCGGGGTGCGGGTGCCGTGGCAGCGGGGTTCTTCGTCATGGCGGATAAGTTGTCGACACTACACCTCAAGTCAAACCTCAAGTGGTGCCAATCTTTTGCAATGAACGTCCGCCGACCGCTAAAAATGAGCGCCGCGGCGCGTGCATCTTGCCCGTCGCGTGCCGCCGTCCGCGCGCGATTGCCTTGAGCCTCACGAGGAAACCCGTGGCCCCGGTGGGCGCGGTGAGGCGCCGCGTCTGCGTGACGAGCGGGCCGTTTCGCGCGCTGGCGAGGAGCGTCGCGGCGGCGGGGCGAAGGATGAAAGGTCCGTGGACATCTCGATGGTGAGCGCGACATCGTCGGCGGTGATTGTCGAAAGCACTTCCCGAATGATGCACTGACCGCGGAGCCGCAATAGAATCCGCGCGACTGGCTTGGCGGGGGCAAGCGCGCCGGGTCACCAAAAGCAGACTTAAAAAGTGGCCTACAATTGCCCCTCTATTTTCAATTCAGTTCCCAAAACTATTCGTAAGTCCCTCCTGCAGAGGGAGCCGGCAATCGGGCTCGAACCGATGACCTGCTGATTACAAATCAGCTGCTCTACCAACTGAGCTATGCCGGCGTTGACCAAGAAAAATCGGCTTTTTCGGAAGCAGGAAATTAACTTTTATGCACGCCATTCCACGCACGTTTTAGGGCGGGTGGCAAGATTATCAGAAAACGCTCCACCCGCTACGGCGCAGCTTTCGCCGCCGGGTCCGGCAGTTCCTCGATCGTGATCGCACGGTACGCGACCTCCGATTTCGCACCGCCGTGAATCTGCAAGGCGATCAGGCCCTCCATCGCAATGCTCGGCTCGGACTCGGTGAAATCCACGGTCTGCGTGCCGTTGAGCGTGAGACGAATCCGCGGACCTTCGCAGCGGATTTCATACACGTTCCAGTCACCCGGCTTTTCCAGCTTCGCGATCAACGCCTTGTCCGCCTGCGCCAGCACTTTGTTGCGCCGCGATTCGTCGTAAAGGCAGCCGGAATAGCCCGCGCCGAGATCGGCCTGGTAGCCGCTCACTTCGTTCGGCGGAGAAGCGATGCGAACGCTGCGGATTTGCACGCCGCCATTCACGAAACCCTCGGTGCCGACCAGCTTGTATTCGAGCCGCAGGACAAAGTTTCCATAGCTCTTCTTCGTTGCGAGAAACTCATTGCGCGGATTCCCCTCCAGCGACCCGCCGACGATCGCCCCGTCGCGCACCCGCCACGTTTTCGCCGTCTCGCCCTCCCAGCCATCGAGCGTTTTTCCATCGAAGATCGGCACCGGTGCAGCGTCTGTGCGCTGGAGTGAAAGCAGGATGGAGAATGCGAGGATGAGCAGGTTTTTCATGGCAGAAGGTTCTCACGTTAGCCCGGCAACTCGTGGACGTGCAACGTCCCTGCGGATGCGTGTTGCGCATTGACTCGCATCCGTCGCGTGGTGAGCTAGCCGCGCACGTTTCTCCCACATGAAAATCCTCTCCCTCCTCGCCATTCTCCTCACCGCCACAGCCCTCGCGGCGGACGATGCGGAAACGCTCACGCCCATCTTCAACGGCAAAGACCTCACGGGCTGGGCGCCGGTGAATATCGCGCCCGGTACATTCAGCGTGCGCGACGGTTTGCTCATCACCACCGGGCATCCCATCGGCGTCATTCGCACGGAGCGGATGTACGAAAACTTCGTCCTTGAACTCGAATGGCGGCACATGACGAAGGGCGGAAACTCCGGCGTGTACGTGTGGGGCGATGGCTTTCCGGCGACTGGCTCACAATTTCCGCGCGGCATCGAAGTGCAGGTGCTCGACCCCGGCTTCGATGTGCCGGGCAAGAACGAATGGTACACGGTGCAGGGCGATCTCTTTCCCGTGGGCGGCGCGAAGATGACGCCGGCGGGCCGCATTTCGCCGAACAAACAACGCAGCTTTCCCACCGAGGAACGCACGAAGCCTTCGCCCGAGTGGAACCATTACCGCATTGTCGCGAACAACGGTGAAATCCGGCTGAGCGTAAATGGCAAGGAAGTCACCGTCGCGATCGGCGCGTCGCCGCGCAAAGGCTACATCATGATCGAGAGCGAGGGCGCGGAGTGCCAGTTCCGCAACCTGCGCCTGCGTGAGCTGCCGACCACGAATCCGAAGCCCGAGGAAATCGCGCAATCGGCGGAGGGTTTCGTGCCGCTTTTCACCGGCCTCGATCTCGCCGGCTGGAAAGTGCCCGACGGCGACAACGGCCACTGGAAAGTCGCGGGGGAAGTCATCGACTACGATGCGAAGAGCGAAGCGCCGGGCGACAAGCATCTGTGGACCGAGCGCGAGTTCACCGACTACACGCTCGTCGTGGACTGGCGGATAAAGGAGACGCCTTTCACCAATCCGCGCGCGCGGAAAATCCTGCCGGATGGCAACGAGGAACTCGGCCCCGACGGCCAGCCGCTTTCGCTCGCGATTCCGGATTCCGACTCCGGCATCCTGCTCGGCGGCGATCAGAAATATCAGGTGAACATCTGGTGCTGGCCGGTCGGCTCCGGTGAACACCGACCGCGCGCGCCCTGCCATACTGCGCGCCGCCGCCACGCCGCGAGTAAAAGCGGACAAGCCAATCGGCGAATGGAACCGCTACGAAATCACGCACCGCAAAGGCACCGTGAGCGTCATCCTCAATGGCCAGACCGTGCTGCCCGGCGCGACGATTCCCGACCTCCCCTCGCCCGCGCGCATCGGTTTTCAGCATCACGGCGGAATGAAAGACGGCCAATGGAACAGCCCGCCCGCGCTGGTGCAGTTTCGGAATGTCTTCATCCGCGAGTTGAAGGACTGAGCCGCCCACACCGCGTGCCTTTTCAGCTTACGCGCACGTCGCGATACTCCCCGCCGTGGCGGATTTGCAGCGCGTTGTTGAAGCGGTTGAGCATCGTGATCAGACCGATCATGAACGTGAGTTCCACGATCTCCGGGTCGCTGAATACTCCCCGCAGCCGGGCAAAAAACTCATCGGGCACGCGATTCGCATCGCGGGTCACCCACTCGGCGAATTCCAGCGCGAGTCGTTCGCGCGGCGAGGGCGTTGCGGCCGGGGCGAGGTCAGTGGAGATGCCGAGCTGGGTCATCATCACCATGTGCGAGCTGACGCAGAACTGGCACTCGTGCATCTGCGACACGCGGAGGATCACCTTCTCGACGACCGCGCGTTCGAGAGCGCCGCACGGATACACTTCCGCAAGCCCGCTGAATGCGCGGAGCACGCCGGGATTCATGGCGAAGGCCTGGATCATTTCCACCACGGGCTTACCGGCGGCGAAAAGCTGCGCGCTCTCGCGGAGCGAAGGGTTGTCGGCGAAGCGGGTGAAATTCGCCGTGACCGCCGCGGGATCAATCTGAATGCGCATCACGCCCCACTATCGCCGCGCCGCAACGGAGGCAAGTGCTGACGACGGTGCGAGCGCACCAGCCTTTGTCTAAGGGCATCGCAGAGTGGAGTATTGTCTTCCAAAGTGAGCATCCGAATCCCCCATCTTACCGCCGCTCTCGTGCTGTGTTTTTCCGGCGTGTTTGCGCGCGCCGCCGAGCCCGATGCCGGCGTCGAGTTTTTTGAAAACCGCATCCGCCCGCTGCTCACGGATGTCTGCCAGGAATGCCACGGGACGCGGAAACAGAAGGGCGATCTGCGGCTCGATTCACGGGCAGGGTGGATGAAAGGCGGCGCTTCGGGCGCGGTGATCGTGCCGGGGAAACCGGACGACAGCCTGCTCATCTCGGCGGTGCGCTATTGGGACAAGGATTTGCAAATGCCGCCGAAGCACGCGCTGGAGCCTGCGGAGGTGAACGACCTCATCGAGTGGGTGAAACGCGGCGCGCCAGACCCGCGCACGGACGCTCCGGCGGCGGACGCTCCGGCGAAAACGGCGGGCACGATTGATTTTGAAAAGGGTCGGAAACATTGGGCGTTTCAGCCGGTGAGCGCGCCTCCGCAGCCCGCCGTGCAGGACAAAGCGTGGGCTTGGAACGACGTGGATATTTTCACTCTCGACCGCATGGAGCAGGCCGGCGTGAAGCCTGCGCCGGACGCGGATCGCCGCACGCTGCTGCGCCGCGCAACGTTTGATCTCACGGGGCTGCCGCCGACGCCGGCGGAGGTGGACGCGTTTGTGAATGACACCGCGCCCGACGCCTTC
>JANXSB010000257.1 GCA_025352865.1 Chthoniobacter sp.
CGCTCGCCGTCGGTGATGATACCGGAGCGATACTGCTTCTCGACGACGGCAATTTGCTTGTAGGCGCTGTCCAGTTCCGTGTGCTTTTCCTTCGGAATAATCATGTCGATGATACCGATGGAAACACCCGCCTTCATCGCCCAATAGAAGCCCAGCTCCTTGAGCCGGTCCAGAGTATCGACCGTGGCCTGGTGCCCGGCGGCCTGATAGGTGCGGAAGATAACATCCGAAATCTGCTTCTTACCGCAGGCCTTGTTAAAGAAACCCACACCCTGCGGCCAGATTTCGTTGAAGACAACGCGGCCAGCGGTGGTTTCGATGACATGCTTGGTGTCGTCGCCATAGACGGTCTGTTTGCCAAGGTCGGGGTTCTTGAAACGGATGCGGTCGTGGACTTTCACGCTGCCTTCCGCCATCGCAAACTCCACCTCGGTGGCGTCGGCGAAAAGGGGCTGGCGGTCTCCTTCTTTGCCAGCGGCGATTTTGCGCGGGTTCTGCGTGAGGTAGTAGCAACCCAGCACCAAGTCCTGCGATGGCGTGGTGATCGGTTTGCCGCTCGCGGGCGAGAAGAGGTTGTTCGGAGCGAGCATGAGCATGCGGGCTTCCAACTGCGCCTCGACAGACAGCGGGACATGGACGGCCATCTGATCGCCGTCGAAGTCCGCGTTGTAAGCAGTGCAAACGAGCGGGTGAATGCGGATGGCTTCGCCCTCGATGAGCTGTGGCTCGAAAGCCTGGATCGACAGACGGTGCAGGGTCGGCGCACGGTTAAGAAGAACCGGGTGGCCCTTGGTTACTTCTTCCAGAATATCCCAGACCTCCGGCGTCTGGCGCTCGATCATCTTCTTCGCGCTGCGGACGGTGTGGACGTAGCCGAGTTCCTTGAGCCGGCGAATAATGAACGGCTCAAACAAGACGAGTGCCATTTTCTTAGGCAGACCACATTGGTGCAGCTTGAGTTCCGGCCCGATGACAATGACGGAACGGCCCGAGTAATCGACGCGCTTTCCGAGCAGGTTCTGGCGGAAACGTCCGCCTTTGCCCTTGAGCATGTCGGACAGAGACTTAAGCGGACGGTTGCCAGCGCCAGTGACGGCGCGGCCATGACGGCCATTGTCGAAGAGCGCGTCCACAGCTTCCTGAAGCATGCGCTTTTCATTGCGGATGATGACATCCGGCGTCTTGAGTTGGAGCAGGTTCTTGAGCCGGTTGTTACGGTTGATGACGCGGCGGTAGAGATCGTTGAGATCGCTGGTCGCGAAACGTCCGCCTTCGAGCGGCACGAGAGGGCGCAGGTCGGGCGGGATGACCGGGAGCACTTCGAGGATCATCCACTCGGGCCGCGTGTGCGAGTTGGCAAAGCCCTGCGCGAGCTTGAGGCGCTTGGCGAGCTTTTTGCGGATTTGCTTCGAGCGGGTATTACCCATCGCTTCTTCGAGTTCCTTCTGGTTCTCGGCGAGATCGACGGTCGCGAGCAGCTTGCGGATAGCGTCGGCACCCATGCCGGCGACGAAGGTTTCGCCATACTGTTCGAGTGCTTCACGGTACTCGACTTCGGTGAGAAGCTGGCAGCGGGTCAGAGGCGTCTGGCCGGGATCAATGACGAGGTAGTCCTCATAGTAGATCACCCGCTCAAGCTGGCGGCCGCTCATGTCGAGCATCAGGCCGATGCGCGAAGGCATGCACTTGTAGAACCAGATGTGCGTGACAGGCACAGCCAGTTCGATGTGACCCATGCGCTCGCGGCGCACGCGGGACAGCGTGACCTCGACGCCGCAACGGTCGCAGATCACACCCTTGTGTTTGATCCGCTTGTATTTGCCGCAGGAGCACTCCCAATCCCTGGTCGGGCCAAAGATGCGCTCGCAGAAAAGGCCGCCCTTTTCCGGCTTAAAGGTCCGGTAGTTAATCGTCTCGGGGTTCTTCACTTCGCCGCTCGACCATGACCGGATCGCCTCGGGGGAGGCGACGGTAATGCCGACCTGATCGAAGCCAACGGCCCGTTCCTCACCCATCAATTCACGAAAAGTAGGTTCGCTCATATAAGTATAGTTAGCTGATTCGCTGGTTGTTGGTGGTTAGATAAGTCCGGCGGTCAGTGCCGCGGGCGCTTTGCCGCCGACTTTCACGTCGAGGCCGAGAGACTGCATTTCCTTGATGAGCACGTTGAAGCTCTCCGGCGTACCGGCTTCGAGTGAGTTATCGCCTTTGACTATGGACTCGTAGATGCGTGTGCGTCCGGCTACGTCGTCGGATTTCACGGTCAGGAGTTCCTGCAACGTGTAGGCCGCGCCGTAGGCTTCGAGTGCCCACACCTCCATCTCGCCGAAGCGCTGGCCACCGTACTGCGCCTTGCCGCCCAGCGGTTGCTGGGTGACGAGCGAGTAAGGTCCGACCGCTCGGGCGTGGATCTTGTCGGCGACCAAGTGGCCGAGTTTCAGCATGTAGATGTAGCCAACAACAATCGGCTGATCGAAGGCATCACCGGTACGGCCGTCATAGACGATGGCTTTGCCGGTCTCATTGATCCAAGTATAGCCCTCTACCTTCCGCGCCTGCTTGAGGTACTCGAAGATTTGTGACTCATGGATGCCGTCGAAGACCGGCGTGGCGACTTTGAAGCCGAGCGCTTTCGCGGCGACGCCAAGGTGGGTTTCGAGAACCTGGCCGACGTTCATACGCGAAGGCACGCCGAGCGGGTTCAGACAGATGTCCACCGGCGTTCCGTCGGCGAGATAAGGCATGTCTTCCTCGGGCACGATGCGAGCGACTACGCCCTTGTTGCCGTGGCGACCGGCCATCTTATCGCCGACCGACAGCTTGCGCTTCGAAGCGACATAGACAACGACCTGCTTGATGATGCCGGGATCGACGTCATCGCCGCTCTCGACCTTGTCCATCGAGCGCTCATGCTCAAGTTCCAGCTCGGCAAACTTGGGCTCGAACTGGCCGATGATCTCGCGGATCTTGTTGCGGATCGGCGATGGGTCGATGTCCACATGGTCATAGACGCCAGCGAGCTTGCGCAGCAGGGTCTTGGTGATCTTGCGGTTGGCCGGGATGATGATCTCGCCGGTCTGCGCGTTGACCACATCCAGCGGGATTTTTTCGCCGAGGAGGATGTTGGAAAGCGCCTCGGTGAGCTGTTCGTGCAGTTCGTCCTTACGCTTCGCGTGATCTTCATCAATAACCTTCGCCTGACGCTTGCTTTCCGCAGGCGAGAGCTTGATCCGCGTGACTTCCTTGCGGCTCGACACTTTGACATCCATGACGATGCCATAGGTGCCGGACGGGACGGTGAGCGAGGTGTCTTTCACGTCCGCGGCCTTCTCACCGAAGATGGCGCGCAGGAGGCGCTCTTCGGGCGCGAGTTCGGTTTCGGACTTAGGTGTGATCTTACCCACCAGGATGTCGCCGGGTTTCACTTCTGCGCCGACGCGGATAACTCCGTCGGGGCCGAGGTTGCGGAGCGCTTCCTCGCTGACGTTGGGAATATCGCGGGTGATTTCCTCGGGCCCGAGCTTGGTGTCGCGCGCGCCGATGTCGAACTCGTCGATGTGAATGGACGTATAGATGTCCTCTTTCACGACCTTCTCGGAAATCGTGATGGCGTCCTCGAAGTTATAGCCATTCCAAGGCATGAACGCGACGAGCACGTTGCGGCCAAGGGCGATCTCGCCCTGGTCGGTGTTAGGTCCGTCCGCGATCACATCGCCCTTCTTTACATGCTGGCCTTTCTTAACGATCGGCTTCTGGTTCACGCAGGTGCCTGCGTTTGAGCGCATGAACTTGCGGAGGTCGTAGAGATAGACGCCAGCTTCCGGGTCATGCTTGAGCTTTTTCTTACCCTCGGGCATTTCGCCGTCCTTGGTGACCACGATCAGGTCGCCGCTGACACTTGCGACCCTGCCGCTGGCTTCAGCTACGATGACCGCCTTCGAGTCGCGCGCGACTTTACCCTCCATGCCCGTGCCGACAATCGGCGATTCGGAGATAAGGAGCGGCACGCCCTGGCGCTGCATGTTGGAACCCATCAGCGCCCGGTTGGCATCGTCATGCTCGAGGAACGGAATAAGTCCGGCGGCGACGGAGACGAGCTGCTTCGGCGAAACATCCATGTAGTGGACTTTCGACGGCTCGACTTCGAGGAAGTCGCCGCGATAGCGGACACTTACTTTGTCGCTCGTATAATGACCTTTCTCATCGAAGGCGGCATTAGCCTGCGCGACGAGATAGTTTTCCTCCTTGTCGCCGGTCAGGAAGTCCACCTGGTCGGTAACACGGCCATTGATGACCTTGCGATACGGCGTTTCAATGAAGCCGAAATCGTTGATCCGCGCGAACGTGGACATGGACGAGATAAGTCCGATGTTCGGACCTTCCGGCGTCTCGATGGGACAGATGCGACCGTAATGGGACGGATGTACGTCGCGCACTTCGAAGCCCGCGCGATCCCGCGAAAGACCTCCTGGCCCAAGGGCCGAAAGACGGCGCTTGTGGGTCAGTTCAGCGAGTGGGTTCGTCTGATCCATGAATTGCGAGAGCTGGCTCCGCCCAAAGAAGTCGCGGATGACCGCGGACAGCGCCTTCGGGTTGATGAGCTTCTGCGGCGTCATACCTTCGATGTTCACGTCGAACAAGGTCATGCGCTCTTTGACCAAACGCTCTGTGCGGGCGAGACCCACGCGGCACTGGTTCGCGAGCAATTCACCGACGGTGCGCACGCGGCGCGAACCTAAGTGATCGATGTCGTCGAGCGTGCCTTCGCCGCGGCGCAGGCCGATGAGATACTTCATCGCCGCGATGAAGTCTTCCTTCGTCATGGTCCGCTCGTCCTGCGAAACCTCGAGGTTCATCTTCTGGTTCAGCTTGTAGCGACCCACGCGCCCGAGATCGTATTTCTTCGGGTCGAAAAACAGCCGCTTGAGCAGGCCGCGCGCGTTTGGCACCGTCGGTGGGTCACCAGGACGGAGGCGGCGGTAGATGTCCTTGAGCGCCTCTTCCTCATCGTGCGCGGGATCCTTTTTCAGCGCCTTGATGACCGTGTCATCGAGCTTCGTGTCCACCACCTGTACGCTCTTCACACCGAGCGCGATGACCTGCCGGATGGTCGCCTTCGTCAGCGGCTCAAAGGCGCGCGCGACCGTGATTTCGCCATCGCGCACATCGGCGATGAGCACTTTGCTGGCAATCTCCTCCTCCTCTAGGCTCTCGCTGAGCTTGAGATTTTCCACGGTGTAGAAAATCTTGATGATCTCCTCGTCCGAGCCGTAGCCCAGCGCGCGGAGGACAGTGGTCGCGAGAAACTTCCGGCGGCGCTTCCGGTGTCGAGATAGACGTAGAGCAGATCGTTCGTGTCGAACTGCACCTCGACCCACGAACCGCGATCCGGGATGATGCGGAAGCTGAAAAGCACCTTGCCATTCAGATGCAGCGACGACTCGAAACAGATGCCCGGCGAGCGGTGCAACTGCGACACCACCACGCGCTCCGCGCCATTGATGACAAACGTCCCCTGCGGCGTCATCAGCGGGATTTCGCCCATGTACACCTTCTCCTCCTTTGTCCCGTGCTCCTCCTTGAGCTGGAAAGTAACATGCAGCGGCGCGCTGAAGGTCTGCCCCTCGCGCATCGCCTCGCGGATGCTCAGTTTCGGCTCGCCGATCTCGTAGCTGGCAAAGTCGAGCGTGACTTTTTCATCGTAGCTCGTGATCGGGAAAACCTCGCGAAACACCGCCTGCAGGCCGGTCATCTTGCGCTTGCTTGGCGTCAGATCCTGCTGGAGAAAATCCACATAAGAATCGAGCTGGACTTCAATGAGGTTCGGCGGTTCAGCGCCTTCCCGGAGTTTGCCAAAATATTTGCGTTCAGACATGGAATGTTGCTCGGTTTGCTGGTGGCTGCGGATCGCCCTTCACTCCGCCCACCAGCGGACGGAAAGAGCGTTGGAAAACTGCGGTTAAAATCGCGTGCCGATACCCGCCAGCGCAAAAACCGCAGAGACGCAGAGACGCAGAGGACGAAAATCATCCTCTGCGTCTCGGAATTTCTGCGGAATAAAAATGGGGCGGACGGCGGCGGCGGTGCTCAAGACGAAAAAAGCGAGGGCGACTAGGCCTCGCGACAAAATGGACGCGGAGTTTTCAACAGCATCCCAAGTTCCGCAAGCGAAATTTTCCGTTTTGGCAATAAACTTTTCCAAACCCGCCGCCGCCCCATCGGCGGAAGGGGTCGGGGCGAGAGGATTTGAACCTCCGACCTCCTGGTCCCAAACCAGGCGCTCTACCAAGCTAAGCTACGCCCCGAAACTCCCAGCCGGCGGACTGATCCGCCGGGCGGGCGGCAACAATGCACCCTCGCCCGGCGCGGGCAAGCGATTCCTCAAACCATTTCGCCGCAGTCGTGAGCCGGACTTAGTACTGCTCCGGCTCTGGATCCATCCCGGAATCCAATTCCAACTCCACGTCCGGCTCCGGCTCCTGCGGCGGCGGCTCCGGTGCTGCGTGATATTGGATGTGCCCGCACTTGATGCAGAAGGTCCGCGTCTGACCCGCCCGTGGGCCTTCCGTGACCGGCTTCGGTGCACTCATATTGCCGCGGCAAAGACCGCATTTTTCTCCATGTGAAATCATAGGGGGTGCTCCAGTTGGAATGTTCGGCGCAAAAATGAACAATCCCGCGCCATGTGAA